>JAURXE010000736.1 GCA_030654635.1 Pseudomonas sp. | reverse complement strand
GTTAACACCGCGATTTATTTAGCCGCGCTGAAAAATGTCGCCCCCGAGCGGCGTTTACGAGTGACCCTGCGTGAGCTGCTGTTTGCCTTGGCGCTACTGATGTTGTTTCTCACTTTTGGGGAAAAAGTCCTCAGTGGCTTGGGGCTGTCGCGCGAATCGACGGCGATTGCCGGCGGCATCATCTTGTTCGTAATTGCCATGCGCATGATCTTTCCCGGCCCCCAAGGAGTGCTGGGCGATTTGCCCGACGGCGAGCCGATGCTGGTGCCCCTGGCGACTCCGGCGCTGGCCGGGCCCTCGGCCTTGGCGATGCTGATGACCTTGCGCAACACCTACACCGGTGAGTTGTGGGAGCTGTATCTAGGGGTGTTTTTGGCCTGGGCCGCCACCGCGCTGATCCTGCTGCAAGCCACCGCCTTGCAGCGTTATCTGGGCCCGCGGGGGTTGAGCGCCATCGAACGTTTAACCGGCATGTTGTTGATTATGTTGAGTGTCGACATGCTGCTCGATAACCTGCAAAGCATTTTGCACATCAGTCCCTAAGCGGCCCCCCAGTAGAGCGTTATGAAAACTATCTTGTTGGTCTGCTGCGCCGCGTTGCTGGCGGCCTGCAGTCATGGCCCGCGCATCGATCGCAGTATCGTCTCGGCCAATCACGACAGCCGCGTGCAGTACGTGGTGCTGCACTACACCTCCACGGATCTGGAGCATTCTTTGGCCTTGCTGACCCATGGTGAGGTCAGCAGCCACTACCTGATTGGCGAGTCCCCCGCGACCATTTATCAGCTGGTGGATGAAAATCGCCGGGCCTGGCATGCCGGTGAGAGTCAGTGGCGCGGCCGCACCTGGTTGAACGCCAGCAGCATAGGCATCGAGCTGGTCAATCAGGGCTATCAGGACTCCCCCACCGGCCGTCACTGGCAACCCTACAGCGAGGCGCAAATCGAGGCGCTAATCGTGCTGCTCAAGGACATAGTCTCCCGGCATAAACTGCCGCTGGGCAGCATCATCGGCCACAGCGACATAGCCCCGCAGCGCAAGACCGATCCGGGCCCGCTGTTTCCTTGGCAGCGCTTGGCGGCGGCCGGTTTGCTGCCTTGGCCGGATGCCACGCAAGTGGCCCAGCAGCAGGCGTTATTCGACCGCGAGTTGCCGCCACCGAGTTGGTTCGCCGCGCAGTTGCAGCAGCAGGGCTATAGCGTACCGGGCGATGAGCCCGCGCAGTCTTTGCGCAATGTGGTCGCGGCCTTTCAGATGAAATACCGCCCGGCCCGTTTTGATGGCATGCCGGATGCCGAGACGGCGGCAATTTTGCAGGTGCTTAACCGTCCTCGCTGAGGCGCACCCAGTCCGCCCAGCCAGGCACCGATGGCCGCAGCCCCGTCGCGCCGTTATGATCGCCGCACTTTAACCGGAGATAACCGATGCTTAATGGCCTGTGGCTAGGATTTTTCCTGACGGCGACGCTGGCGGCGTTGTCGCGCTGGTTGCTTGGCGATGACGCGACGGTGTTTGCCGCCATGGTCGAAAGCCTGTTCGCCATGGCCAAGCTGTCGGTCGAGGTGATGGTGCTGTTGTTCGGTACCCTGACCCTCTGGCTGGGTTTCTTGCGCATCGCCGAACGCGCCGGTTTGGTGGATGTGCTGGCCCGGCTGCTCGGCCCGCTGTTTGCCCGGCTAATGCCGGAGGTGCCCCGTGGCCACCCTGCGCTCGGGTTGATTACCCTGAACTTTGCCGCCAATGGCCTGGGCCTGGACAACGCCGCCACCCCGATTGGCCTCAAGGCGATGCGCGCCCTGCAGGAACTCAACCCCAGCAGCACCACGGCGAGCAACGCACAGATTTTGTTTCTGGTGCTGAATGCCTCATCCCTGACCCTGCTGCCGGTGAGCATCTTTATGTACCGTGCCCAGCAAGGCGCGGCCGACCCGACCATGGTATTCCTGCCGATTCTGCTGGCGACCAGCGCCTCGACCCTGGTCGGCCTGTTGTCGGTAGCCTTTATGCAGCGCCTGAGGCTCTGGGACCCGGTGGTGCTGGCTTATCTGATTCCCGGTGCGCTGCTGCTCGGCAGTGGCATGGCGCTGTTGGCCGGGCTGTCGGCCACCGCGTTGGCCAGCTTGTCGTCGCTGATGGGCAACCTGACCCTGTTCGGTTTGATCATGCTGTTTTTGTTAGTCGGTGCCCTGAAGAAGGTGCCGATCTATGAGGCCTTCGTCGAAGGCGCCAAGGAAGGCTTCGACGTGGCCAAGAGCCTGCTGCCCTATCTGGTGGCGATGCTCTGCGCGGTGGGTGTGTTACGCGCGTCCGGCGCCCTGGATCTGGGCCTGGACGGGATTCGCGCACTGATTGAATGGGCCGGCTGGGATGGCCGCTTTGTCGACGCCTTGCCGACCGCCTTGGTCAAGCCGTTCTCCGGCAGCGCGGCGCGGGCCATGTTGATCGAAACCATGCAAAGCCACGGTGTCGAC
>JAURXE010000734.1 GCA_030654635.1 Pseudomonas sp. | reverse complement strand
GCTCGGCATCAGCCTGGGCTCAACAGCAGGGGGCAGGATGAACACTATGACGGCAATCGACTCGCACAATCCCATGGGCACCGACGGCTTTGAATTCGTCGAATACACCGCGCCAACCCCGGCCGGCATTGAGCAGTTGCGCCAGTTATTCGGGGCCATGGGCTTTACCGAGACGGCCAAACACCGCTCCAAGGAAGTGTTTTTATTCCAGCAAAATGACATCAACTTCGTGCTCAACGGCAGCCCCACCGGGCATGTGCGGGCGTTCGCCGAGCAGCACGGGCCGAGTGCCTGCGCCATGGCGTTTCGGGTCGCCAATGCGGCCAAGGCCGCGGCCTATGTGGCGGCCCACGGTGGCAACCTGGTCGGCAGCCACGCCAACTTTGGCGAGCTGAATATTCCCTGCGTCGAGGGCATTGGCGGTTCCTTGCTGTACCTGGTCGACCGTTACCCGCATGGAGGTAACGACAACAGCATTTACGACGTGGACTTTGACTACATTCCCGGCCGCACGCCGCAGGATCATGCCGTGGGCCTGCTGGAGCTGGATCACCTGACCCACAACGTCAAACGTGGGCAGATGGATGTCTGGTCGGGCTTTTATGCGCGCATCGCCAATTTTCGCGAGATTCGCTATTTCGACATCGAGGGCAAACTCAGCGGCCTGCTGTCGCGGGCCATGACCGCGCCCTGCGGCAAAATCCGCATTCCGATCAACGAGTCGGCGGATGATAAGTCGCAGATCGAAGAGTTTATCCGCGAGTACCACGGCGAAGGCATCCAACATATCGCCCTCAGCAGCGAGGATATCTACGCCAGCGTGCGCCAGTTACGCGCCAACGGCGTGGTCTTCCTGAGTACCCCGGACAGCTATTACGCCAAGCTCGATAGCCGCGTCGCCGGCCATGGCGAACCCACCGAAGCGTTGCGCGAATTGGGCATTTTGCTCGACGGCGCGCCGGCCGATGACGGCATTCTGCTGCAGATTTTCACCAAGACGGTGATCGGCCCGATCTTCTTCGAGATCATCCAGCGCAAAGGCAATCAGGGCTTTGGCGAGGGTAATTTCAAGGCTTTGTTTGAGTCCATCGAGGAAGACCAGATCCAGCGCGGCGTGCTCAAAGCGGACTAACGTAACGCACAGCAAAGTGTCACATCGAGGAGGCGTTATGAGCAGTAAATGGATCAATTTTCCCCTGCGTGAAGGTGAGTGTTCGCGCCAAGCCCATTGCGATTTACCGGCCGGCACCTATGAGCGGGAGATGGGCCGCGAGGGTTTTTTTGGCCAGACCAGCCATCTGCATCACCGCCATCCGCCGACTGCCTGGATCGACTGGGAAGGGCCGCTGCGCCCGCAGGCGTTCAACTTTAATGGGATTGCCAGTGAGCGCGATTGTCCGCTGCTGGCCCCCGTCACGCTGCACAACCGCGACCTGCAACTGCGGGTGTGGAAGACCCACGGCGCGATGCGGCACCTGGTGCGTTACAGCGACGGCGATGACCGGTTGGTTGTGCATGAGGGGGCCGGGGATTTGTATTGCGATTTCGGTCATCTGCC
>JAURXE010000725.1 GCA_030654635.1 Pseudomonas sp. | reverse complement strand
GCGCCGAGGCGTTTGGCCAGCAAGGAGGACATGATATTGGCTTCGTCGTCGTTGGTCAGGGCGAGGAAAATATCGGTATCGCCGATGCTCTCTTCCAGCAGCAAGTCGCGGTCGGAGGCGCTGCCCTGCAGCACTATGGTGCTTTCCAGTTTGTCAGAAAGATGGCGGCAGCGGGCCGGGTTGCGCTCGATGATTTTCACCTGGTAGCGGCTCTCGATGGCTTCGGCCAAGCGCTCGCCAATATTGCCACCACCGGCAATCACAATGCGCTTGTTGCCGTCTTCCAGGCGGCGCATTTCGCTCATCACCGCGCGAATATTGGCCTTGGCGGCGATGAAGAACACCTCGTCGTCAGCCTCAATCACCGTGTCGCCTTGCGGGATAATCGGCCGGTCACGGCGGTAAATCGCCGCCACCCGGGTGTCCACGTTCGGCATGTGTTCGCGCAATTGACGCAGTTGCTGACCCACCAGCGGCCCGCCGTAATAGGCGCGTACCGCCACCAGCTGGGCCTTGCCTTCGGCGAAGTCGATCACTTGCAAGGCGCCGGGGTATTCGATCAGGCGTTTGATGTAGTTGGTGACCACCTGCTCGGGGCTGATCAGCACATCGACCGGAATGGCATCGTTGTCGAACAGGCCGCTGCGGGTCAGGTACGCCGACTCGCGCACTCGGGCAATTTTGGTCGGGGTGTGAAACAGGGTGTAGGCCACCTGGCAGGCGAGCATGTTGATCTCGTCGCTGTTGGTGACGGCCACCAGCATGTCGGCATCGTCGGCACCGGCTTGGCGCAACACGGTCGGAAAGGAGCCACGGCCGAGCACGGTGCGAATATCCAGGCGGTCGCCCAGCTCGCGCAAGCGTTCGGCGTCGGTGTCGACCACGGTGATGTCGTTGGCTTCGCCTGCCAGGTGTTCGGCGAGGGTGCCGCCCACTTGACCGGCACCGAGGATGATAATTTTCACGGGGTCACTCCTGGCGGTGGGCCGTGGCCCAGCGCGCGCATTCGGTAGTTACTGGCTGGTGACTTTGCTCAGCTTGGCATAGTAGAAGCCGTCATGGCCGTCTGTTTGTGGCAGTAACTGGCGGCCATGGGCTTGCGGCAGACCGGCGACAGGCTGATTGGCTTGGCCGGTGATCGCCAGCTCCTGGGCATTCGGTGTTCTGGCCAGAAAGGCAGCGATGTTGTCGCTGTTTTCGGCCGGCAGCACCGAACAGGTGGCATACAGCAGCACGCCGCCGACTTCCAGGGTGGGCCACAGGGCGTCGAGCAGCTCGCCTTGCAGGGTCGCCAGCGCGGCGATGTCTTCGGCTTGGCGGGTCAGTTTGATGTCCGGGTGACGGCGGATCACGCCGGTGGCCGAACATGGCGCATCGAGCAGAATGCGCTGGAACAATTGCCCATCCCACCAGCTGTCGACGGCGCGAGCATCGGCGGCGATCAACTCGGCGCTGAGGCCTAGGCGCTGGAGGTTTTCGCTTACCCGCTGCAGGCGCTTGGCTTCCAGATCGATCGCGATCACATGGGCCAGTTGCGGCTCGACTTCGAGCAAGTGGCAGGTCTTGCCGCCGGGCGCGCAGCAGGCATCCAGCACCCGCTGGCCGGGGGTCAGTTGCAGCAGTTCGGCGGCCAGTTGCGCGGCTTCATCCTGCACGCTGACATGCCCGGCGGCGAAACCGGGCAGGCCGGTGACATCGCAGGCCTGGCTGAGCAAAATTCCGTCGCTGCTGAAGGTGCAGGCGCTGGCGGCAATGCCGCAGTGTTGCAGTTCGGCCAAGTAAGCTTCGCGGCTGCGATGGCGACGATTGACCCGCAGGATCAGCGGCGGGTGAGCGTTATTGGCGGCGCAGATGGCTTCCCAGTGCTCAGGCCAGCTGGCTTTCAAGGCTTTTTGCAGCCAGCGCGGGTGGGCGGTGCGCACCACCGGATCATGCTCAAGTTCAACCAGCAGGGCGGCGCCGTCACGCTGGGCGTTGCGCAGCACGGCGTTGACCAGACCTTTGAGCGAAGGTTTTTTCAGCTTGTCGATGCAGGCGACCGTCTCGCCAATCGCGGCGTGGGGCGGAATCCGCGTATAGAGCAGTTGATACAGGCCGACCAGCAGTAGCGCCTCGACGTCTTTGTCGGCGGCCTTGAAGGGTTTTTGCAGCAGCTTGGCGGCCAGGGCCGACAAGCGCGGCTGCCAGCGGGCGGTGCCGAAGGCCAGCTCTTGGGTCAGGCCGCGATCACGGGCGGCGACTTTATCCAGTTGCTGGGGCAGCGAGCTGTTCAGCGAGGCTTTTCCCGACAGCACGGCAGCCAGCGCGCGGGCGGCGGCGAGACGCGGGTTCATGCGCCGGCTCCGAGCAAGGTACCGACGGCGAATTGCTCGCGGCGGCTGTTAAACAGGTCGGCAAAGTTCAAGGCTTTACCGCCGGGCAATTGCAGGCGGGTTAGACGCAAGGCGCCGGTGCCGCAGGCCACGGTCAGACCGTCTTTATTGGCTGCGAGGATTTCGCCGGGGGCGCCACTGCCCTCGCCCATTGTTGCGGCCAGTACCTTCAAGGGCGCGCCGTTCAGGCTGCTGTGGCAGATCGGCCAGGGATTGAAGGCGCGGATCAGCGGCTCCAGTTGCGCCGCGGGCCGCGACCAGTCGAGCCAGGCTTCGTCTTTATTGAGCTTGTGGGCGTAGGTGGCGAGGCTGTCGTCCTGTACTTGTCCGCGCAGCGTGCCGGCGCTCAGGCCGGCAATGGCCTGGAGTACAGCGGGCGGACCCATTTCGGCGAGGCGATCATGCAGGCTGCCGCCGGTATCAGTCGGGCTGATCGGGGTGCTGACTTTCAGCAGCATAGGTCCGGTATCCAGGCCCGCCTCCATCTGCATCACGGTCACGCCACTCTCTTGATCGCCGGCTTCGATGGCCCGTTGAATTGGCGCCGCGCCGCGCCAGCGTGGTAACAGAGAGGCGTGGCTGTTGATGCAGCCCAGCCGCGGAATATCCAACACCAACTGCGGCAGAATCAATCCATAGGCCACCACCACCAACAGGTCGGGTTTTAGGGCGGTCAACTCTGCCTGGGCCAGCGGATCGCGCAACGACTGTGGTTGATAGACCGGAATGCCATGTAACTGCGCCAGCTGTTTGACCGGGCTGGGCATCAGCTTTTGCCCGCGCCCCGCCGGGCGGTCTGGCTGGCTGTAGACGGCAATCAGCTGATGGGGGCTGTCGAGCAGCGCCTTAAGGTGTTCGGCGGCAAACTCTGGGGTGCCGGCGAAAACGATGCGCAGGGGCTGGGTCATGGGTGCTCGCAAGAATCTTGGGTAAAGAAAAAGGCTTGCCGGGGCAAGCCTTTGTAGTCAGCGCTTAATCTTGTTGCCGATGCTGTTTTTCCAGCTTTTTCTTGATTCGGTCCCGCTTGAGGGTGGACAGGTAGTCGACAAACAACTTGCCATTCAGGTGGTCGCATTCGTGCTGGATACACACGGCGAGCAGGCCTTCACAGAGCATTTCAAAAGGTTCGCCATTGCGGTCGAGGGCATTCACCTTGACCCGTTGCGGACGCTCAACAGTTTCGTAGAAACCTGGCACCGACAGGCAACCTTCCTGATACTCCTCAAGCTCTTCGGTGAGCACTTCAAATTGCGGGTTGATCAACACCAGCGGCTCGGTCTTCTCTTCGCTGACGTCGATGACCACCAAGCGCTGATGAACGTTGACTTGGGTGGCCGCCAAACCAATGCCGGGAGCGTCATACATGGTCTCGAACATATCGTCGATCAGCAGGCGCAAAGCGTCATCTACCACTGTCACCGGCTTGGCGATGGTGCGTAGACGCGAATCGGGAAACTCTAGGATGTTCAGGATTGCCATATGCGTTTGTGATGCACTTGTGGAATAAAGTCAAAAACCGCTGCTAATATGCTGGGCAGCATTGAAAAACTATTTCTGGCTGCGGCTCCCATGGGTTTGGGGGCGGCCCTCAGGCGTTCTACGCCAAGACATATAATAAAGGGATTCACCGTATGAGGAAATCACTACTCGCCTTGCTGCTGCTTACCGCTGGCGGTTTGGCTCAAGCGCAAGTACAGCTCAAGGATGGCCATCCTGAGACTTATACGGTGGTTAAAGGCGATACCCTCTGGGATATTTCCGGGCGTTTTCTCAGTCAGCCATGGAAATGGCCGGAGCTTTGGCAGGGCAATCCGCAGATCAAAAACCCCGATTTGATCTATCCGGGTGACACCCTGAGCCTGACCTATGTGAATGGCCAACCGCGTTTGACTCTTAATCGCGGTCAGTCGGGCGGCATCATCAAGTTGTCGCCGACGGTACGCAGCACGCCGATGGCCCAGGCGATTCCGACCATTCCGCTGGAAACCATCAACAGCTTTTTGTTTAACAACCGCATCGTCAACGACGAGAAAGAGTTCAGCGCCGCGCCTTATGTATTGGCCGGTGCCGACGAAAGTGTAGTGATGGGTGCCGGTCAGAGCATCTATGCTCGCGGCAAGTTCACCAATGAGCAGCCTGCTTACGGGATCTACCGTCAAGGCAAGACCTACACCGATCCGAAGACCAATGAATTCCTTGGCATTAACGCCAATGTGATTGGCAACGCCGAGGCGGGCGCGGTCGAGGGCGATATCACTACTCTCAAACTGACTCGCACCAATGAAGAAGTGCGGTTGGGCGATCGGCTGTTTCCAACCGACGAGCGTGCGGTTAACTCGACGTTCACCCCAAGCGAGCCGGCCAAACCTATCGATGGCCTGATTATCGACATCCCCCGCGGTGTTAATCAGATCGGTTCGATGGATGTGGTGACCATCAACAAGGGCAAGCGCGACGGCCTGGTTGAAGGCAACGTGTTGGCGGTGATGAAAACCGGCGAGACAGTACGTGATCGGGTTACCGGTGAGTCGATCAAGGTGCCGGATGAACGTGGTGGCCTGCTGATGATCTTCAGCACTTTCGACAAGATCAGCTACGGCCTGGTACTAGTCGCTGACCGTGACCTGGCCTTGCAGGACAAGGTTAAAAATCCTTAATTACTAAACCCCGCGCTGCGGGGTTTTTTATTTCGGCTGCTTATTGGCGCTGCTGTGCGCCGCCCCGATCAAGGATGATCGTCATGCCCTCTTTCACTACCGCTATTTCTCCGGCAGAACTGGAAGCACGCTTGCGCCTGCATGGCTTGCCGCAACTTGGCCCGCGGCGTTTTCACCGACTACTGGAAGCCTTTTCCAGTGCCAGCGCAGCCTTGAGTGCGCCGGCGGCGGCTTGGCGCTCTTTGGGTTTGCCGGCTTGTTGCGCTGAGGCGCGGCGCTCGCCCGAGGTGCGTGAGGAGGCCGCTGCTGCTCTGGCTTGGCTGGAGCAACCGCAGCATCAGCTGTTGATGTGGGATGCGCCGACTTACCCAGCGTTATTGGCCGAGCTCGAGGATGCCCCGCCGCTGCTGTTTGTCGCGGGAGATGCGGGGATTTTGGAGTCGCCGCAGCTGGCCATAGTTGGCAGTCGGCACGCCTCAAGGCCTGGACTGGATACCGCCCAGGCCTTTGCCCGCAGCCTGGCCCAGGCCGGTTTTACTATTACCAGTGGCTTGGCTTTGGGCATTGATGGCGCTGCCCATCAGGGCGCGCTGGATGTCGCCGGTAAAACCGTGGCGGTGCTCGGTACTGGATTGCAGCGGGTTTATCCCGCCCGGCACCAGCGGTTGGCTTTGAGCATTATCGAGCAGGGCGGTGCGCTGGTCTCGGAGTTGCCGCTGGATTGCCCGCCGCAAGCCGGCAACTTTCCGCGTCGTAACAGGATTATCAGCGGTTTGTCCTTGGGAGTTTTAGTGGTTGAAGCCAGCCCGTCCAGCGGCTCCTTGATTACCGCGCGCTTGGCCGCCGAGCAAGGCCGTGAGGTCTATGCGATTCCCGGCTCAATCCATCATCCGGGCGCCCGTGGCTGTCACCAGTTGATTCGTGATGGGGCCACGCTGGTCGAGTCAGTCGAGGATATTCTGCAGGCGCTGCGTGGCTGGCAACTGCAAACCGTCACGCCAGTCACACAGCCTGTACCCCGTCATCCGTTACTCGACTTGTTGCATGCAGCACCGCAGAGCAGCGAGGCCCTAGCGCTCGCCAGTGGTTGGGCGTTGCCGGCGGTGCTGGCGGCCCTGACCGAACTTGAACTGGAGGGCTTGGTGGTTAATCAGGGTGGGCGCTGGCTAGGCCGGGGCTAGCGTGCTTACGTGACGCTGGCGGACAAAAAAAGCGTTGTCCACCCTACCGCCGTTACACTGGGCGCAGTTTTTATCCGGAGTCAAACAATGCTCAGTAGTTGGCGCGTGCAACAAGTGGCGCAAGTGGTGCGGGCGGGTGGGGTCATTGCCTACCCCACTGAGGCCGTATGGGGCCTGGGTTGCGACCCCTGGGACAGTACGGCGGTGTATCGGCTGCTGGCGCTCAAGCAGCGTCCGGTGGAAAAGGGTCTGATTCTGCTGGCCGATAACATTCGCCAGTTTGATTTCCTGCTCGCCGATTTGCCGCAAAATTGGCAAGACCAGCTGGCCAGCACCTGGCCGGGGCCGAACACTTGGCTGGTACCGCACCAGAACCGCTTGCCAGAGTGGATAGTCGGTAAACACCCGAATGTCGCCCTGCGCGTCAGCGATCATCCACTGGTGCGCGACCTCTGCGCACTGACCGGGCCGCTGGTGTCGACCTCGGCGAACCCCGCCGGCCGGCCACCGGCACTGACCCGGCTGCGGATCGAGCAGTACTTTGCCGGGCAACTCGACGAGGTGCTCGCGGGCGCCTTGGGCGGGCGGAAAAACCCCAGTCAGATCCGCGATTTGCTCACCGGCGCCGTGCTCCGGCCGGCGTAAAGCGCTGCCCGGTCGCCCTTGTTTGCGCAAAGCTTGATCTGCCGCAACGGCGCTGCGGGCCGCGCTAATGCTATGCTGGGCGCCGTTTCGCCGCCTGCCGCAATGCTTGAGTTTGCGCCAGCGCCCGGCCCTTTCCTGTACTTCGTAAGCGCTGCGGCATGGCGCGTTAATTAAGGTGATCTGGTGTCCAATCGCACCGAGGCTGTGAAAGCCTATCTGCTCGATCTGCAAGACCGTATTTGCGCCGCCCTGGAAGTCGAGGACGGGCAGAGCCGTTTCTTCGAAGACAGCTGGCAGCGGCCGGCCGGCGGTGGCGGTCGGACCCGGGTGATGGAAAACAGCGCGCTGATCGAAAAGGGCGGAGTCAACTTCTCCCATGTGTTTGGCGACTCGTTGCCGCCGTCGGCCAGTGCCCATCGCCCAGAGTTGGCCGGGCGTGGTTTTGAGGCCCTGGGCGTGTCGCTGGTGATCCATCCGGAAAACCCCCATGTGCCGACCTCCCACGCCAATGTGCGGTTTTTTAGCGCCGAGAAAGAAGGCGAAGAACCGGTCTGGTGGTTCGGTGGCGGCTTCGACCTCACCCCTTATTACGGCGTCGAGGAAGATTGCATGCACTGGCACCGGGTCGCCGAACAGGCCTGCGCGCCTTTCGGTGCCGAGGTGTATCCGCGCTACAAGGCCTGGTGCGACAGCTACTTCCACCTCAAGCATCGGGGCGAGCCGCGCGGTATTGGCGGGCTGTTTTTCGATGACTTGAACGCCTGGGACTTCGACACCTGCTTCGCCTTTATCCGCGCCATCGGTGATGCCTATATCGAGGCCTATTTGCCGATAGTGCGCAAACGCAAAAACACCCCTTTCACCGAGCAGCAGCGCGAGTTCCAGGCCTATCGGCGCGGGCGTTACGTGGAGTTCAACTTGGTCTACGACCGCGGCACCCTGTTCGGCCTGCAGTCGGGCGGGCGTACCGAATCGATCCTGATGTCGCTGCCGCCGCAAGTGCGCTGGGGCTATGACTGGCACCCGGAGCCGGGCAGTGAAGAGGCACGGTTGACGGAGTACTTCCTCACAGACCGTGATTGGCTTGGACAGTCCTGATATTTCTGCTGCCTTTGTAGGAGGGGCTTTAGCCGCGATCTGCGATGGCGCGGGAAACGCTCGCGGCTAAAGCCCCTCCTACTTGGCCACCATTGTTTGATTAAGGATGCTCACCTCATGGACCACTACGGCGTATTCGGCAACCCCATCGGCCACAGCAAATCGCCGCTGATTCACCGCCTGTTTGCCGCGCAAACCGGCCAGCTGCTCAGCTACGAGCCGCTGTTGGCCCCACTGGAAGATTTCGTCGGTTTTGCTCGCGCCTTCTTCGTCACGGGCCGCGGCGCCAATGTCACTGTGCCGTTCAAGGAGCAGGCGTTTCGTCTGGCCGACCAGCTAAGCGCCCGGGCGGAACGGGCTGGCGCGGTGAATACCCTGAGCAAACTGGATGACGGTCGTCTGCTCGGCGACAACACCGACGGCGCCGGGCTGGTGCGCGATCTCTGCGTGAATGCCGGGCTGAGCCTAGCGGGTAAACGCATCTTGCTGCTCGGCGCCGGTGGCGCGGTGCGTGGGGTGCTCGAACCGTTGCTGGCCGAACAACCGGCGGCGTTGGTGATTGCCAATCGCACGGTGGCCAAGGCCGAGCAACTGGCCCATGAGTTCGCCGATCTCGGCCCGGTGATGGCCAGCAGCTTTGACTGGCTGGATGAGTCGGTCGATCTGATCATCAATGGCACGTCCGCCAGCCTGGCCGGTGAGCTGCCGCCGATCGCCGCCAGCCTGATCCAGCCCGGCCACACACTCTGCTACGACATGATGTATAGCAAGGAACCCACCGCCTTCAATCAGTGGGCCGCCATGCATGGCGCGGCGGTCACCCTCGATGGCCTAGGTATGTTGGTCGAGCAAGCGGCCGAGGCCTTTATGCTCTGGCGCGGTGTGCGACCAGACTCGGCGCCAGTGTTGGCCGAGTTGCGCCGGCAGCTGGGGTAATACGCTAACCCGGCCTGTGCCTGTAACGCCTCGAGTTATGCCGCTGCTCCATCACCATTGCCCGTACAGGTTCAGGCTGCGGTCCTAGAGCAATCAAGGTCAGGCGTATTACCAGAACTCCGCGTTAGAGCCGATATGGCGCCGCGCCGAGTCGGCGTACCGCTGGTTGTCGATTCGCCGCTTAGAGCTGGGCTATAACCGCCGGCCGCGCATCGGCGCCATCCTTGGTCTTGACCCCGCTCAACCACTGATCGAGGACCTGCGGATTCGCGGTGATCCAGGCCTTCACCGCTTTGTCGGTACTGCCTTTTTTGTCTGCTACCTGGCCCATGATGCCGTTCTCCATCGCCTGGGTGAAACGCAGGTTGCTGAGCAGTTTGTTGACGTTCGGGCAGGTCTCGGCATAGCCCTTGCGGGTCAGGGTGTTGACGGTTCCGCTGGCGCCGAAATAGGCCTCGCCACCCTTCAAATAGTGCATATCGAACTGCGCATTCATTGGGTGCGGGGTCCAGCCAAGGAAGGCGATGAACCGCTGGCGTTTCACGGCGCGGCCGACTTCCGAGAGCATCGCCTGCTCGCTGGATTCCACCAGTTTCCACTGCCCGAGGTCGAACTCGTTCTTACCGATGATTTGCTGCAGCGACTGGTTTGCCGGGGCGCCGGAGCCGATGCCGTAGAGCTTCTTGTTGAACTTGTCGGCGAATTTGCTTAGGTCGGCGAAGTTATGCACCCCGGCGTCCCACACATAGCTGGGCACTGCCAGGGTGTACTCGGTGCCTTCCAGATTCTGCGCCAGCTTCACCACCTGACCGTTGGCAACGAACTTGTCATAGTAGCTCTGTTGGGCCGGCATCCAGTTGCCGAGGAAGACGTCCACCAGACCCGCTTCCAGGCCACCGAAGATGATCGGTACTGCCAGGGTCTCGATCCGCGCCTGATAACCCATGCCCTCCAGCAGGAAAGCGGTCACGCTGTTGGTCACGGCAATATCGCTCCAGCCTGGATCGGCCATCCTCACGGTGTTGCAACTGGAGTCTTCGGCCAAGGCCTGGAGCGTGGTGGCGAGCAGCAAGCCGCCCAGCAGAAGTGTGTTTGATCTCTTCATGTCGTTCTTTCCTCAGGTTATCGGCTGCAAGAGCGCACCAAGCGCGTTGCTTCGGCTGGCGTTAGGGCTGTGGATAACGGGCGCGCCGTTCCAGATCGTCTAGGTCGATATGGTTGCGCATGTATTGCTGGCTGGCGTCGACCATCGGCTGGTGGTCCCAGCTTTTCAGCGTACCGCGGCTCAGGGCCTGGGCCACGAAGCGGCGGCGGCGCTGACTGGCCAGCACCTGTTGATGAATCGCAGGAAGATTCCACTTGGCGCGAGCCTCGGCGAGCAGCGCTTCGAACAGCGCTCGATGCTCTAGTGACTGGCTGAGATCAGCTAGCTCATCCGGGTCGGTGTGCAGGTTAAATAACAGGCAAGGGTCTTGCTCGGAGTAGATGAATTTGTGCTGACCACGGCGAATCATCATCAATGGGCCGATGCTGCCTTCGGCCATATATTCACCGAACACTTCGTCATGCCCGCCATTGCCTTGCAGATGGCCCAGTAATGAACGGCCATCCAAGGCTAGATCGGCTTGCAGCGTACCTCCCGCCAGCTCGACCAGCGTGGGTAGCAGGTCGGCGGTAGAGACTGCGGCGCCCACCCGTTTGGCGGTAAATTGCTGCGGTGCATAGACCAGCAATGGCACGCGTGCGGCCATCTCGAACCAGTGCATCTTGTACCAGAGGCCGCGCTCGCCAAGCATGTCGCCATGATCGCCGGAGAAGATGATCACGGTGTTGTCGGCTAACCCAGTTTCCTCGAGGGTTTGCAGGAGTTTGCCGATGTTGCTGTCGATATAGCTGCACGCTCCGAAATAGGCGCGGCGTGCGTCGCGGATTTTAGCGGGCGGCAGGGGCTTGTCCCACAGGTCGTAGACCTTGAGCAGGCGTTGTGAGTGCGGGTCTTGCTGTTGCTGCTGCAGTTGCACCCGTGGCAGCTCAATGTCGTCATCGCTGTACAGGTCCCAGAATGGTTTGGGAATGCAGTAAGGGTCGTGTGGATGGGTCATGGATACGGTCAGGCAGAACGGCTGCGGCTCAGCGTCGCGCACATGATCGAACAGGTATTGCTGGGCCTTGAATACCACCTCTTCGTCGAAGTCCAGTTGGTTGGTGCGCACGCAGGGGCCAGCCTGCAGCACTGAAGACATATTGTGGTACCAGCTCTGGCGCACCAGTGGTTCGTCCCAGTTCACGGCCCAGCCATAGTCGGCCGGATAGATGTCGCTGGTCAGACGCTCTTCGTAACCGTGTAACTGGTCCGGGCCGCAAAAGTGCATCTTGCCGGACAGCGCAGTCTTGTAGCCGAGGTTGCGCAGGTAGTGAGCGTAGGTCGGTACGTCGGCGGGAAAGTCGGCGGCATTGTCATAGGCGCCGATCTTGCTCGGCAGTTGACCGCTGACCAGGGTAAACCGCGAGGGTGCGCATAGCGGGCTATTACAGTAGGCCGCATCAAACACCACCGCACTGGCGGCGAGGCGCGAGAGGTTGGGCATTTTGATGGGGGAGGACGGATTATGCAGTGGCAGCATCGGTGCAGCCATTTGGTCGGCCATGATGAAGAGGATGTTAGGACGCGTCATGGCCTATGTTTTCCATATAGAAAATTTATGCGAGAGTGCTGGCTCGATCATCTGACCAAAATAAAATCGCGTAAACCTGCCAGGAATACATAGCTTGGATAAGCACAGATTATGCTAAGGCGAATCGAGGGAGTGTCCCTGGACAGCCTGCGGGTGTTCGAGTCGGCCGCCCGCCAGCTGAGTTTTACCGCGGCAGCGGTCGAGCTGGGCAGTAGTCAGCCGGCGATCAGTCAGCAGATCAAACGCCTTGAGCAGCAGCTGAGCACTCGCCTGTTCGACCGGGTTTACCGGGGCATTAACCTTACTGAAGCCGGCGAGTTGCTGCTGCGTTATACGCAGGAGGGGCTGAATACCTTGGATGCCGGTCTTGCCGCGGTCACCGCGCGTTCGCAGCATGAGGTCCTGCAGGTGGCCACCGACTTCGCATTCGCCGCTTATTGGCTGATGCCGCGCCTGCCCCGCTTTCATCAGGCCTATCCGGATGTGGATGTCAGCCTGATTACCGGCACCCGTGATTTCAGGCTGTTGTCGTCGGAAATCGACGTGGCGATTGCCTTTGGCGATGGGCGTTTCAAGCACGGCGAAGCGCATTTGCTGTTTCGCGAGGAGGTTTTTCCGGTGTGCAGTCCGCAGCTGCTCAAGGGTCAGCAGTTACCGCTGCCGGCGGCCGAGTTAGTGACGTTGCCCTTGCTGCACCTTCGGCCTGAAAGCTGCTCAGGCTGGTTTGACTGGAGTGCTTTGTTCCCTGCGCTGGGGATCGCCGAGGTGCCCAGTTCTGGGCTGCTGCGCTTTGACAACTACACCCTGCTGATTCAGGCGGCGATTGCCGGTCAGGGGGTGGCAATCGGCTGGCGTTACCTGATAGATGACCTGCTTGCCCAAGAGTTGCTGTGCCAGGTTTGCAGTGGTGTGGCGAGTTCGACGTTGGGTTATTACCTGGTTCTGCCTGAGCGTAAACGCCGCCAGCGGCTGGTCCAGTGTTTTGTCGACTGGGTCCAGTCCGAACTGAGTCTGCCAGACAAGGCGGGCTGAAGCCTGTTGCTGGTGGATTTGCGGCGCGGCTTTGGCGGGCTCGCCGCACTCCGGTGGCTTTAATCAATGAGCCACTGGTACCGGCGAAATTACGAGTGTTACTGGGGGGAACATTGGTCTGGTCTATCCCATCTTTTGGTTGGCTGGGATTGGTCGGCGCATGCGCGTTTTATGGAGGGCCGGCCTGCAACAAAACAGTAATTACGCTGTCTCATGCGCCGGGAATACTGCGCCACTCCAAAAACAATAGAGCGCCCCACCATGAAAAAACGCGTACTTCTGTTAGCTGGTCTAGGCCTGGCATTTTCTGCGGGGCAAGCCGCTGCCTGGTCACAACCCACCCACAAGAACATCGTCAAAGACGCCCTGGCCTTTATGAACTCGGCCTCGGCCACGGCGGAGATGCGCCGGGCCTATCAGTTCTACGTCAATGCCGCGGGCAGCGAAGCTAAGGCCGGGGAAATCCTCGGCCAGGCGGCCTATGACGTCGACGACTTCAAGGACACGCGCCTGGGCGGTTGGTGGATCGGCTACGAGCATGCGCCGGTGGCGGGTGCCGCCGCCTCTTTGGTCAACTACACCTCCTACTGGCACTTCATCAACATGGGCCGCCAGGCCGATAGCCATGGTAACGACCGCGGTGGCTACGACTACCGCTACCACAAGGTTGACGGCACCTGGAGCGGCGACGTCGACTGGTACGCCATGGTCTACCTGTACAACCGTGGCCTGAAAACCTCCGACTACGACAGCACCGAGGCGCATTACCGTCAGGGCAGCAGCTCGAACTGGTATCAGCATTACGATGACTTCCAGGTCGCCGCCTTCCAGCCGATCGACAACCTGGCCAAGTACTGGTTCGACCAGTTCAAGGCCGCGCCTTCGCTGCAGACCATAGGCTTCGCCCTGCATGCCACCGGCGACGTGGCGCAGCCGCACCACACCTGGATCACCTCGGCCAACGGCCATTCCAGCTGGGAAGGCTGGGTCGATGACCACTACGCCAGCGAACGGCTGAACAACCCGGTGGCGGTGGCCAACCTGATCGGTCAGTACGATGCCCAGAAGCCGGTGCGCGACCTGCTGACCCAGACCGCCCAGGTCGCTTATCAGCACCCTGAGCCGCTGTATGACACCAGCTACGCGACCCGCTTGCGGGTGGCCAAGGAGTTGATTCCGGAGTCGATTGCCTTGACCGCCACAGTGCTGACCAAGGGTGCCAATAACTTCTATGGTCAGGGCGGTCTCTAAGGTGGCTAAGCCATTGCGGCGTGCAGCGTGCAGTGGATTGCTGGCGGTCTGGCTGGTGGGCTTCGGCCTGCCGGCCAGCGCCGCGCAGGATCTACGGATCAATGGCGCAGTGCTGCCGGGCAAGAGCATTGGCTTGCTCGAGCAGGCGCTGACCCGAATCAAATTCAATACCGATAAGGCCAAGCTGCGCCAGGGCCTGGTGGAGAACTACCTGCTGGCGCGCGAGGTGGAAGCCGAGCTGACGCCGGCCAATAGTCAGGATTTAGAGGCCTTGGTCGCGGCCGAGGCGGCCACCCTGATCGAGCAGGTCTACGGCAAAAAACTGCAGCACGACATAGTGCCTTTTCTCCAAGAACCCAAGGCCTTGAGTGCCGAGCGCCTGCGTGAGGTGCTGGCACCCAAGGCCCAAGGCGTGGTGCTTAACAGTCTGTGGCTAAGCGCGGCGCAACAGGCCGAGGCGCTCAAGGTC
>JAURXE010000703.1 GCA_030654635.1 Pseudomonas sp. | reverse complement strand
CAAGCCTGCGCACATCGGCGTTGCCGTTGGTGATCACGCCCAGCTGAAACTGGTTGGCCAGCTGCTCCAGGGTCGCGTGTACGTCGGGGAACAGCGTCACCTGATGACGGGCGCTCAGAAACACCTGAAAACCTGCATCGGCCAGTTGCCCTGCGTGGGCCTCGGGGTAGCCGGCCTCTTGCAGAGCCAAGTGCAAAATCCGCCGGCGCAGCTCGCTTAGGCGATGTTTGAGGGTCGGTTCGGCGTTTAGCAGTCGCGCGCGAATCGCCCACAGATGCTCAACCGGCACCGGGCCTAATTGCGCGGCATGTTCGCCGAGCCAGGCGCGCAAGGTCGCCTCGGCGCTGTGCATCACGGGCGCGACATCCCACAGGGTGTCGTCGAGGTCGAAGGTGATCAGGCTGATGCTCATGGGCTATTACTCGTTTGGTGTGCAGCGCTCGGCGAGTGGAATTGAGCGTCTTCGCTTGCCGGTTCTTATGGATGAATATTATTCATCCGTTGTGCGGCGTTTGGCGCGCGGATGGGCGCCATCATAAACCGTTGCCAAATGCTGGAAGTCCAGGTGGGTGTAGATCTGTGTGGTGGCGATGTCAGCATGCCCAAGCAGCTCTTGCACGGCGCGCAGGTCTTGGGATGACTCCAGCAAATGGCTGGCGAAGCTGTGGCGTAGCATATGCGGATGCAGGTGCTGACCGAGTTCACGCACTCCGGCTTGCTGCACCCGCAGCTGGATCGCCCGGGGTCCGAGGCGGCGGCCTTGCTGGCTGATAAACACCGCACCGTCGGCGGGATTGGCCAGGGCGCGCAGCGGCAGCCACTGCGCCAGCGCTTCGCGGGCCTTGCTGCCTACCGGCAGCACGCGGGTCTTGTTGCCCTTGCCGCAGACTTCCACCAGGCCGTCGGCCAGGTCCAGCCGGTCGATATTCAGGCTGACCATTTCCGCCAGACGCAGGCCGCAGGAGTAGCACAGCTCCAAGAGGGCCTGATCGCGGCGGGCGAGAAAGTCGTCTTCAACCGCACCGTCGAGCAATTGCAGGGTGCGGTCGGCATCCAAGGTTTTCGGCAAGCGGCGCTGGCCTTTGGGCGGCGTCAGGCCGCTGGCCGGGTCGTGCTGGCAGTGGCCTTGGCGATTTAAATACTGATAAAAGCCGCGTACCGCCGAGAGCAAACGGGCCAGGCTCTTGGCGCCCAGGCCGTGCAGGTGCAGGCGACCGACCAGGCGACGCAGGCGTGGCGTGTCGAGGGCGCTCCAGTCGGCGAGTTGCTCGGTTCGGCAAAATTCCAGGACCTTGTGCAGGTCGCTGCGGTAGGCACTTAAGGTGTGCGCCGACAGCTGCCGCTCGCTACGCAGTTGCTCCAGGTAGGCGTCGAGCTGGATTTGCATGGGTTGCCCTCGGTTGCGGCGTAGGGTGGAAAACTGCGCAGCATTTCCCACCCGCGATATCCGGGCCGATTGGTGGGCAATAAAAGCCGTTGCCCACCCTACAGTTGTTTAGCGTACCGAGCGCAGTTGGGTGGCAAAGCGTGGCAGCACCCGCGCCAGCACCTCGCTGATGTAGCTGAGGAACAGCGTGCCGAGCGAGCTCTTGTAATGCTGCGGGTCGGGGCTGCCGATGGCCAGCACGCCATGCAGGCCTTGATGATTGATGGTCACCACGGCGGCTGAGCCGACTTGCTCGCGTTCTTCTTCACCGAACAGAAATGCCAGCTCATGGCTGCGCAATACCCCGCAGAGGGTTTTGCCGCCCGTCAGCAGACCGCCAATGGCTTGATGGGCTTCGGCCGAGCTGACCCAGCGACCAACCGTCATGGGCGTGTCGCTGAACAGAATCAGGCTGACAAACGGCACCTGGAACTCATGGCGCAAGCTGTCTTCCACCGCGCTGACCACCTCTTCCATGCTCGCCGCATCCAGCAGATCAAGCACCAGGCGGCGGGTCTTGTCGAACAGCCGGTCGTTGTCGCGGGCCACGTCCATCAGGTGTGACAGGCGATGGCGCATCTCGATATTACGCTCGCGCAGCAGTTTCACCTGATGCTCGACCAGCGACACGGTGGTGCCGCGCTGGTGCGGAATGCGCAACTCGCTGAGCAGCTCTTCATGCTCGACGAAGAACTCTGGATTGGCGCGTAAAAACGCCGTCACCTGTTCGGCTTGCACGGTGTCCGGCGGATCCTGGCGTTGCTCAGTCATGGGCGCTGCTCGGTGATTAACTATGCCTGATTAGCGTTGCACCAGCGGCGTCAGAGACGCACCTGGCCTTCATACACACGGGCCGCTGGCCCGGTCATCATAACGGGCTGACCTGGGCCTGCCCACTCGATGGACAAGCGCCCGCCGGGCAGTTCGATCTGCACCGGCGAGTCCATCCAGCCTTGATTGATCGCCGCCACAGCCGCCGCGCAAGCGCCAGTGCCGCAGGCTTGGGTCTCGCCGGCACCGCGTTCCCAAACGCGCAGTTTGGCGTGCTGACGGTCGAGTACCTGCAGAAAGCCGACATTCACCCGCTGCGGAAAGCGCGGGTGCAGTTCCAGCTTGGCACCCAGAGCGTGTACCGGCGCCAGGCTGGCGTCCTCGACGCGCAGTACTGCATGGGGGTTGCCCATCGACACGGCCGCCAGTTCGACGCTTTGGCCGTCGACCTCGACCTGATAGCTGCGGGCCTCGGCCTCGGCGATAAAGGGAATCTGCGCCGGTTCTAAACGTGGCGGACCCATATTAACGCTGATCTGGCCGTCGGGACGCAGGTCGAG
>JAURXE010000696.1 GCA_030654635.1 Pseudomonas sp. | reverse complement strand
CGCTGTTTGGCCACAGCGCTGCTATTAGCCTTCAGTTCACCAAGCACTGGCGCAGATTCGGCGGCAGACTCGGCCTTGCTGTAGCTGCTGATTTTGTCCGGGCTCACCAACGGGCTCGGCGGCGCTGCAACTGCGGCAGGTTTGGCTGGCGCCGCTGATTTTTTCAGCTCCTTGGCCTCGGCCATTGGCTCCGCCAGCGGTGCCGATGCAGGCGCCGGCGCGACACTCATGGCCGGCAGCGGCTCGCCCAGCTCATAAGCTGGCGGCAACTCCTGCCAGGTACGCAGGCTTAAACCCAAGCCCAGACCGATGCTGGCCAGGCTGGCGAAGGCCACCGACCAGCGCACCCGATGGCCTGGCCCAAACAACCAGCCGTGCAAGCGCTGCGACCAGGGCAACGCGGCCGGCCTGGCGCGGGTGAGTTCAGCGGCTGCGGCGGCCAGAATCAGCGCGTCAGTGGCGGCCGAGGGTTGCGCCAAACTGTGCTGGCGATAGTGATCGAGCAGCGCTTGCTCATCGGCGAGCGGCTGATCTGTGTGGCCGGTATTAAATGGCTTTTTCATGCGGACAGCTCCTCGGCCTTGGCGGGGTCAGCCAACAGCCGACGTAACTTTTGCAACGCGTAACGCAGGCGACTCTTGACCGTTTCCATCGGCGTGGCGGTGAGTTCGGCGATCTCCTGCAACTCCAGGTCGGCATGGGCGCGCAGCAAAAACACCTCGCGCTGCTCGACCGGCAAATCCTCCAGCGCGGCCTGTAAGCGTTGCTGATCGCGACTCAAACTGAGCTGCTGCTCGGGACCCGGCGCGGGGTCAGCCGCGCCATGTTGCTGCTCGTCATATTCATCCTGCTGGCCCTGCCGACGACCAGACTTACGCCAATGGTCGATCAAGCGATTGCGGCCAATCTGGTACAGCCAGGTTTTAAACAACACCGCCTCGCGCTGTTCGGACTGGCTGCGAATCAGGCTCAGCCAGGTCTCCTGAAACACCTCTTCGGCCAGCGCCGGATCGCCACACAGGCCCAACAGAAAACGCAACAAGCCGAGGCGATGACGCTCATACAGCAGCGCAAAAGCCCCGGCATCACCGCCTCGATAACGCCGCAGCAAGGCGGCGTCGGTGTCCAGCAAGGGCGTGTTCAATTAGTCAGCCTTGGTTAGCACAGTTGCCGGAGTTTGCAGGCTTTGGGCCAGCTCCACCAGTTGAACGAACTCGGCACGTAAACCAAAGCGGTCCTCGCCCTTGGCGCCACGGGCAAGCGCAGCGCTGTCGGCCAGGCTAAATGTGCCGGTGTATTGCCCACCGGTCAGTTGCTGGGCAAACGCCGCCACGGCCGCAGCGAAGCGCAAATCTTCACTGGCCTGAGCGATGGAGTCCGGCCCGGTCGCAGCCTTGATCGGCACTTCCAGCAACTTGCTCTGCTGCTGTTGCGGGGCCTTGTAGCGCAACCGTAACCAGGCCAACTCGCCGGCTTTGGCTTGTGGCCGCACGCTTTGATCAAAATGCAGCGGCTCCAACCAACCTTTGGCGCCGACCGGGACTATCTCGTAGAGCGCCGTCACCGTATGGCCAGCACCGATTTCGCCGGCGTCGATCTTGTCGTTGCTAAAGTCTTCGCGCTTGAGCGCACGGTTCTCATAGCCGAGCAGACGGTACTCGCTGACCTGGGCCGGGTTGAACTCGATCTGGATTTTCACATCGCGGGCGACGGTAGCCAGGGTCGAGGCCAGCTGATCGACCAACACCTTGCGCGCCTCGCGCAAGGTGTCGATATAGGCGTAGTTGCCGTCACCGGCATCGGCCAATTGCTCCATCAACTGCTCGTTGTAGTTGTCGGTGCCAAAACCCAGGGTGGTCAGCGACACACCGGTTTTGCGCTGGTCCGCAGCCAGTTGCTTGAGGCTGTCGAAATCGCTGATGCCGACATTGAAGTCGCCATCGGTGGCCAGCAGGATGCGGTTGATGCCCTTGCTGACCATGCCCAGTTGCGCCTGCTGATAGGCCAGTTGAATGCCCGATTCGCCCGCAGTAGAGCCGCCGGCCGCGAGCTGATCGATGGCGGCGCGGATCTTGGCTTTCTCGCTGCCTGAAGTCGTGGCCAGCACCACTTGCGCATCGCCGGCATAGGTCACCAGCGCCACCCGATCTTGCGGGCGCAACTGCTCGACCAGCAACTTCAGGGTGCTTTGCACCAGCGGCAAGCCGTCGCGCCGGTCCATCGAGCCAGACACATCGACCAGAAACACCAGGTTGGCCGGCGGCAATTCGGCCACTTGCAGGTCGCTGGCCTTGATCGCCACCCGCAGCAATTGGCTGCCGGCGTGCCACGGCGATGGTGCCAGCTCGGTGCTCACGCCAAAGGGGCTGCCGTCCTGCGCGGCGGGATAGCTGTAGGGGAAGTAGTTGACCAACTCCTCCAAACGCACCGCCTCTTTGGGCGGCAGGCTGCCATCGTTGAGAAAGCGCCGCACATTGGCGTAGCTGCCGGTGTCGACATCGATACTGAAAGTTGAAACCGGCTGCTCCGCCACCGCCAGCACCGGGTTGCTGGCCAGTTTTTGATACTGCTCGCGATAGACATCCTGATAGCCCGCCACGCTATCGACCGGCGCCGGGGCGATGCTCATGGGGGCCGACATCGATTGCAGCGGCTTTTTCAGCTCGGCACTGGCAGCCATTTTACCGACCACCGAGGCCTGGGTTTTGTCTTTGCCAAGCGAGTTGGCACGAGCCGCCATATCGGCTTTTTCGCGCACCGTAGGTGCAACCTGCGGCTCGTTCAGTTGCTCATGCAACGCCACATCGTTTAACGCCGCAGGCGGCGCAGACTTGGCCGGCGCGTCAGAAGTAGTGGCGTTACAAGCCGCCAGACTAATTGCCAAACCAGCACTAAAGCCGGCCAGCAGTGGTTGGCGCAGCAGAACAATAAATCCAGACATGGCAGCGAACTCCTAGGTGAACAATCAATTCACCT
>JAURXE010000692.1 GCA_030654635.1 Pseudomonas sp. | reverse complement strand
GGCCCAGATGGCAGTTTTAAACAGCTGTCTTTAACGTCAACAAGCCTCTGAAGCTGTGGCTTGCCGGCGCGCATCAGAGGCGCCGGTAAATCTTCAGAAATTCGGTCGGGCGGCGGCAATAGCCACCAAACTCAAACCCAGCAGCAGATTAAAACCCACCAGGCGGCGAATTTTGCCCAGGGCACTGGCGCCGGCTGGCCAATCCTCGTTGTTCACGGCCTGACGCAACTGCGGCAGTTGCAACAATTGCACCCGCAGAAACAACGCCAGCATGGCGATATACAGGCCCATCATCACCTGCACGCTTTTCGGCGCGCCGGCAAAACCGGCGAAGCGCGACTCCAGCATGGCCACACCGCTGAGAGGCAGCAGCACAACCGTCAACCACACCCATTGAAAGAAGCGCCGAAATACCTCCAGCCATAATGTCAGACGTGCCGGCCCTTGCAGGGCGCTGACCGCCGCGGGGCGCAGAATCATCCAGGCGAAGAACATGCCGCCGACCCAGATCAGGGCGCTAAGTACGTGCAGGGCATAGATAAAGCTGTCGAGGGGCATAGGTAAAGTTCCTGTCTGTCGGTAATGGCTTTGGCGGGCATTATCATAGCCGCCCGGTTAAACTACTGAAAATTTATCCAGCCTTTTGGCCGTTGTAGAACTCCATGCTCAGTACTGAACTCAAGTCGACAATCCAGGGCGCGTATTCGCGCTTTCTCGAAGCCAAAGGCCTTAAGGCGCGTTATGGCCAACGGTTGATGATCGCCGAGGTGGCCAAAGCCTTAGGCTCCATCAGTACCGATGAGGACAACCGCCGCGACGGTGATCCTGCCGTGGTGGTTGTCGAGGCGGGCACCGGCACCGGTAAAACCGTGGCCTATTGTCTGGCCAGCATTCCGCTGGCCAAAGCCGCCGGCAAACGCTTGGTGATCGCCACTGCGACTGTGGCGTTGCAAGAGCAGGTGGTGCACAAGGACTTGCCGGATATCTTGCGCAACAGCGGGCTGAATTTCAGTTTCGCCCTGGCCAAGGGGCGCGGCCGTTACCTGTGTTTGTCCAAGCTCGACCTGTTGCTGCAGGAGGGCCAGGCGCAAAGTGCCACGGCGCAGCTGTTTGCCGAAGAGGGCTTCAGCATCGAGGTCGATGAGCGCAGCCAAAAGCTGTTTACCCAGATGATCGAAAAGCTTGCCGGTAATCACTGGGATGGCGACCGCGACAGCTGGTCCGAGGCCCTGGAAGACCCTGACTGGGCGCGGTTGACCACCGATCACAGCCAATGCACCAATCGGCATTGCCCGAACTT
>JAURXE010000687.1 GCA_030654635.1 Pseudomonas sp. | reverse complement strand
CTCGACGCTGTCGAGAATCAGCTGGTAATCGCCACGGCCTTCAAACAGCGAGTCCTTGCCGCGCACAGTAACGGCCAGGCCGTCACGCAGCGCCTCGCGCACCCGCGCCGCGCTCTGGCGGAACAGCGCGCAACGCACCTGGGCCTGCTGGTCTTTGAGGGTGAAATACACATGCCCCGACGCCGGCTTGGAGAGGTTGGAGATTTCCCCGGACACCCAGACTTGGGCGAATACGTCCTCCAGCAAACCGCGGGCGCGGCCATTGAGCTGGCTGACAGTTAAAACCTCACGGTCGAGGTTGAGGCGCTGGAACGGGTCTTTGATCATGGCCGACAGCATAAAGGCTTTGTGCAGCCGGCCAAAGGCCGCCGTCCACTATGCTGATGATTAACGCGCAGTCATCAATACTTGACCGCAGGGCTGTCGGCTTTAAGCTGCGCGGCTTTTCAAACAGAACAAGGGACGAGCCATGATCAATATGCAGAGCATTATCGTGCCGCAGATCTCCACCTATCCGGCGCCTGAGGCGCGGGCGCGCAAGGTGCTGGCGTGGTTAAGCGCGCAGCAAATTGTCGATGAGCAGTTAACCACCTGCGCCCTGAGCGGCAATCGCATGGGCTACGGGATTGCAGAAGGCGCACGGCAAGTGATGGAGATGGATGTTGCGCCGGACGACTGCCTGCCCTTTGGGCGCAGCGTGCATGGTTTGGAAATCGTCACCCAGCGCTGCATCTTCACGCCGGAGCAGGGCTTTGAAAAACGCGCGCGCTGCCCCGAGTGTCGCAAGCAGGTCGGCGAAGTGCTGCTGGAAAGTCTGGAAAGCTGGATGCCGGGGGAGACGGAAAACTTCATCTGCCCGCATTGCGACCATGAGGATGACATCAACGCCTTTCCCTTTACCCAGCCGTGCGGGTTCTCCAATCTGGGTTTTATCTTCAATAACTGGAACGGCCAATACTTCAAGCAGAGCTTTCTTGACGAGTTTGCCGAGCGCCTAGGCCGCCCGGTCTCGCTGGTGCAGGTAAGGCTTTAAACGCTGCGAATAGCTGTCGAGTCGGGTGGGTTTGCGCCTATCAAAGTTTTCTGCGGTGCCGCGGTGGGCTGAAGCACCCTGCGAAACTGTCGCGAGCCAAGGTGGTTTTCGTCTTCCGGCCAATATTGGCGAATACTTTGCATTGAGCCAAAGGGGCTGGATAGGTATACTGGCGCGCTTCCTTTTCCCGCTCGGGAGCCCCCGCATGCTGCGTATCAGCCAAGAAGCTCTGACCTTTGATGATGTCCTGTTAATCCCCGGTTATTCCGAGGTATTGCCCAAGGACGTTAGTCTCAAGACCCGCCTGACTCGTGGTATCGAGCTGAACATTCCGCTGATCTCCGCGGCGATGGACACCGTCACCGAAGCGCGCTTGGCGATTGCCATGGCGCAGGAAGGCGGTATCGGCATCATCCACAAAAACATGACCATCGAGCAGCAAGCGGCCGAAGTGCGCAAGGTCAAGAAATACGAGGCCGGCGTCGTCAAAGACCCGATCTGTATTCAAGCCGACGCCAGCGTGCGTGATCTGCTCGAGCTGACCCATCTGCACAACATCTCCGGCGTACCTGTGCTGTCCAAGGGCGACTTGGTTGGCATAGTTACCTCCCGCGATGTGCGTTTTGAGAATCGTCTCGACGCCCAAGTGCGCGACGTGATGACGCCTAAAGAGCGCCTGGTCACCGTTGGTGAAGGCGCCGACAAAGACACCGTGCGCGAACTGCTGCACAAGCACCGCATCGAGCGCGTGCTGATTGTCGATGCCGAGTTCAACCTCAAGGGCATGATGACGGTTAACGACATCGAAAAAGCCAAAGCCTATCCGCTGGCCAGCAAAGATGACCAAGGTCGTCTGCGGGTTGGCGCGGCTGTGGGCACCGGTGCCGATACCGAAGATCGCGTGGCTGCCCTGGTGGCTGCCGGCGCCGACGTGGTGGTGGTCGACACCGCCCACGGTCACTCCAAGGGTGTGATCGATCGAGTGCGTTGGGTTAAGCAGACCTTCCCGCAAATCCAGGTAATTGGCGGCAACATCGCCACTGGCGAGGCGGCCAAGGCCCTGGCTGACGCTGGCGCCGATGGCGTGAAAGTCGGCATCGGCCCAGGCTCGATCTGCACCACCCGGATCGTTGCCGGTGTCGGCGTGCCGCAAATTTCCGCAGTGGCCAACGTTGCCGCTGCATTGGCTGGCACCGGCGTACCGCTGATTGCCGACGGTGGCATCCGCTTCTCCGGCGACCTGTCCAAGGCGATTGTGGCCGGTGCTTCGTGCGTGATGATCGGCTCGATGCTGGCCGGCACTGAAGAAGCGCCGGGTGAAGTCGAGCTGTTCCAGGGCCGCTCCTACAAGGCTTACCG
>JAURXE010000682.1 GCA_030654635.1 Pseudomonas sp. | reverse complement strand
AAACACCGCAAAGTTATCCATGTCACGATCAACAATCGCCGGGATGCGGCCATTGGGGTTGATTTTTAGGTAGTCGGCGGCTTTTTGCTCTTGTTGATCAAAGCGCAGGGCGTGCACTGCATAGGGCAACCCCAGCTCTTCCAAAGCGATAGAAACTTTATGGCCGTTGGGCGTGGCCGCGGTGTAGAGATCAATCATGACAAGCTCCTCAGACAATGCGCCCGAGCCTGCGCAGTTGCCTTGCGCAAGTCAAGGCGCGGCGAACACGCGATTGAAACAGTCTGCGACTAGGCCTCCGCCTCGTTATCCAAATGCTTGCGTCAGGCCGTGGCAAAGAATCGATTGAAGCAGTCGGCGACGGCCTGAGCACCTGCCTCATCATCCAAATGCAGGTGATGGCCACCAGGCAAGGAATGCTGCTCGAAAGGCAGCTTTTCCAACAAATGAGCCACTCCTGGCTGTGCGTGCAACATACCTTGTTGAGCTAAAATCAGGCTCACCGGGCACTGCACGTTTTGCACAAAACTATGGGCATGGGCCAGGGTCAGGCGCATCGGCGACGGCAGGGTCAAACGGGCATCTGTACGCCAGGTATAACCGCCGGGCACCGGCATCAAACCACGTCCGGCGAGCAACTCGGCGGCTTCGAAACTCACCGCGCCAACCCCCTGCATACGCGCCGCTACCGCCCTCTCCAGTTGTGCATACACCGGTTTGCTTTTGCCGGCCAAGGCCAGCTGCGCCTTGAGTGCTTCGCCGAGTTTGGCCGGAGCGCTGTCGGCCTCGCCGGTATAGGGAATCAAGCCATCAATCAGCGCCAGGCGCTCGACCCGCTCGGGCATAGCGGCGGCCAGCAGCACCGAAACGATGGCGCCCATCGAATGACCGAGCAACGAGAAACGCTGCCAGCCAAACTGCTCGGCCACCTGCAACACGTCATGCACATAATCCCAGATCGCATAGCTGCCACCGGCTGGGCGGTGATCGGAATGGCCGTGGCCGGCCAGATCCAGCGCCACGATACGCAGCCCTTTGAGTTTGGGCGCCAGCCGGGCATAAGTCATGGCGTTGTCCAGCCAGCCATGCAGGGCGATTACCGGCAGTCCATCCTCCGGGCCAAACAGATGCGCGGCCAGCTCGATATGCGGCAAGCGCAGGCGGACTTCTTCGAATGCGGCGCTCATGCAGGCTCCTGCTGGGCGGCCCAGCGCGTAAAGATTTTTTTCAACAGTTCGGCGGTATCGTGCGGGCGCTCCAGCGGGAACATATGGCCACCTGGCACACTCAGGTACTCGCCCTGCGGCACATGACGCAACGAACGGGCATGGTGCGGCATGACCACCCGGCTATGCCGACCGAGAATCATCGCCAGTGGCACCTGCAAGTGCTGCGGCCGGCCCGGACTGGTGTGCGGCACACTGCGGTAAATGTCGATCTCGGTCTGCGGGTCAAAGCGCAAACGCAGCCCCGCGCCATGCTCTTGCAAGCCGTGTTGCAGATAGGCGTCCAGACATTCCGGATCGAAACGTTTGAACAAGGTCTTGCCGGCAAAATAGCGACGCGCTTCCTCTCGGTCGGCAAAGGCCTCGCGCCGACCACGCGTGCGGCCGGCCGGG
>JAURXE010000676.1 GCA_030654635.1 Pseudomonas sp. | reverse complement strand
TGCCCAGCTTGCGCATACACCCCCAAGCGGGCGTTCGTTACGCGTTGTTGCTGCTGGGCTGGTTGTGCGTCGTGTTGGGCGTAATCGGCATATTTCTGCCGCTGCTCCCAACCACGCCCTTCCTGCTACTGGCCGCCGCCTGTTTTATGCGGAGCTCGGCACGTTTTTACACCTGGCTGGTGCAGCACTCGCGGCTCGGCCCGTGGATTCACGCTTACCTGGATGGCCGCGGGATACCGCGGCGCGCCAAGGTCTATGCGATCAGCTTGATGTGGTCGAGCATCGCCCTCTCCTGCTACCTGGTTCCGCTTCTCTGGGCCAGAGCATTTATGCTGATGAGTGCAATACTGGTAACGCTGTACATCCTGCGGCAAAAAACCCTGCCCGCGCGTACCTCTACGCCATAACCTGCTGGCACATGAGCCATGAATGCAGACATGCATACGCGAGTAAGTAGCCCAGCGAAATATCGCCGCGCACGCGCCTGGCTTAGGCCCGCGCTGCTGGCCTGCCTGCTTGCCTGTGTAGCCATCAGCTATGCCGACTGGAGTTTTGAGCTGATTATCCGCAACGCCGAAAAACGCTACGGCAACATCGGCAATGCCAAAATTCGCATTGAAGAATGGGACAGGCTGATCAACAGCAGCCTCAATGTTGAGGAAAACGAGCAACTCAAGGTCGTTAACCGCTTCTTTAATCGGCAGTTGCGTTTTGTCGATGACAGCCAGAACTGGCGGCAAAACGACTACTGGGCCACCCCCATCGAAGCCCTGGTAAAAGGCGCCGGAGATTGTGAAGACTACGCCATCGCCAAATACTTCACCCTGCGCCGCCTGGGCGTGCCCAGTGAAAAACTGCGTATCACTTACGTCAAAGCGCTCACCTACAACCAAGCCCATATGGTGCTGACCTACTACAGCACCCCCAGCGCCATGCCCTTGGTGCTCGACAATCTGGTTGGCGAGATTCGTCCGGCCTCACAGCGCAAAGACCTGTTACCGGTATACGCCTTCAATGCCGAGGGCCTGTACTTGCCAGGCGCGGCCGGCGGCAAACGCGCCAGTGACAGCAAAAAGCTCTCACGCTGGCAAGACCTACTGAAAAAAATGCGCGAAGAAGGCTTCGCCATTGGCGAGGGTTAGGAGAACTCAATGTCATTACTCAAGCAGCTGTTCTTGGCGATCTGCCTGTTTTTACTGGTGGCCTTTACCGGCAGCTTTATTGCAGGCGTGGAAAGCTCCCGCGAGCAGCTGATCAGTCAGTTGCGCTCCCACGCGCAAGACGCCGCCACCGCGCTGGGGTTGTCGATGACCCCGCACGTTGACGACCCGGCGATGCTCGAACTGATGGTCAGCTCGGTATTTGATAGCGGCTACTTCGCCAGTATTCGAGTGCTTGGCATCCCCAATGGCGAGGTGATAGTCGAGCGCAACAACACCGGAGCAAGCGAGCAGCAAGTACCCGACTGGTTCGTCAACCTGGTCGACCTGCGCGCCCAAGGTGGCGATGCACTGATCATGCGCGGCTGGGAGCAAGCGGCGCGGGTCGAAGTACAAAGCCACCCGCAATTTGCCCTGGCCAAGCTGTGGGACAGCGCCATTGGCAGCCTGGCCTGGCTGCTGATCTGTGGTGTGCTCAGCGCCCTGCTTGGCGGCTGGCTTCTGCGCACCCAACTGCGGCCACTGGACAACATGGTCGATCAGGCCGAAGCCATTAGTCGCCGTGAATTTCTCTCAGTACAGCAAATCCCCCGCACGCCCGAGCTTAAACGGGTGGTGCTGGCGATGAACCAGATGGTGCAAAAACTCAAAACGTTGTTCAGCGAAGAGGCCGCCCGCAGTGAAAAGCTGCGCATTGAAGCCTATCAGGACAGCCTGACCGGCCTGGCCAATCGCCGTCTGCTGGATATTCGTTTGGCCGAGCAGCTGATGGTCTCCGAACACAATACCGCCGGCTACCTGCTGTTTATGCGCCTGGCGGATTTGGCCGGGCTCAACCAAAAGCTTGGTGGGCAAAAAACCGATGCGCTGATCAAAGCCATGGGCGAGGTCTTCAAGCAACAACTGGAGCACCCCAACCGCCGCGAATGGTTAGGTTCGCGCAGCCGCGCCGGTGAATTTACCTTGGTCGCACCGGGCCTGACAGGCGAGGCGGCCGATCAATTGGCCAGCGAGTTAGCCACCGCAGTAGACGGCCTCGCAGAAGCCCGTGAGTGTGGCATGTCGCCACTGGCCTTTATTGGCATCGGCGCTTTTAGCCCAGGCGATCAGGCCGGCGCGGTATTCGCACGCACCGACCTGGCGCTGACCCAAGCCCAGGGCACGCCCGGCAAGATCTGGGCACGCCTCGATGATGGCGTCACGCCAAACGGCAACAGTCTGCTGGACTGGCGTGGCTGGATCGACGAGGCGCTTGCACAGAGCAAGCTCATGTTGTTCTTCCAGCCAGTTGCCAGCTGTACCGATACCGGCAAGATCCTGCACCAGAAAGTGCTCGCCCGGCTGATTGACCCACAGGGCGAGGCGATAGCTGCCGGACAATTCTTGCCCTGGATCGAACGCCTCGGTTGGTCTGCCCGACTGGATATCGCCATGCTGGAAAGCAGCCTCAAGCACCTGAGCCTGCATCCACAACCGCTGGCTCTGAGTCTCTCGGGGCAAACCCTGCGTGACGCTGACAGCCAGGCCCGGCTGCTGCAGATATTGCGCGACAACCCCAGACAGGATGGCCTGCTGACCCTCGAGCTGGATGAGCGTTATCTGCCATCGGCCGCGCAACTGGAGCAGCTCAGCCAATCCGTACGGGCGGCGGGTTACAAACTTGGTGTGCAACACTTCGGTGGCAACTTCAACCTGATCGGCAACCTCACCAATCTTGGCCTGGCCTACCTGAAAATCGACGGCAGCTATATACGTGCGATAGATCAGGAGGCCGACAAACACAGCTTTATTGAAGCCATATACCGCGCAACCAACAGCATCGACATGCCACTGATTGCCGAAATGGTCGAAACCCAAGGGGAGTTGGTCGCACTCAAAGAGATCGGCATACAAGGCGCCATGGGCCGACTGATTGGCGCACCGGCGCCATGGCGGGAGTAATTAGCGGCTCATTTGCACCGCTATTAACGCACCACAGCCAGCTCAAAGCCGCCGACTTCGGCGTGCTGGTGAACCTGCATGCCGGCCTCATCCAAGGCCAAATCCTGCAGCGGGCGCTTGAAGGGTTTGTTATCCAGGGTTTGTAGCTGACGGTCCTCGCTGGTGGTCAACAGCAGCACGTAGCGCTCGCCCTGCATGGCATTCACCGGGACAGTGCCCTCGATAAAGGCATAGCGATACCAGGTCTCGGCGTGCAGCTGATAGACCGCATCACTGACCAAGCGGGTTGGGTGCTTGCGCTCATCCAGAAACAGCAACGAGGGATACACCACCTGCTTGTTGGCAAAGCTGCGCACCCGCAAGCCATAGGTGCGCTGCGAGCTGGGCAACTTCAGCGCGGCGTAATAACTGCGGCCCATGGGGAAATCAAAGCTCGGCGACAGGTTGTTGAGCTCCTGGTAACGCGGCTCGTCGGCGGACAACTCGGTAAAAGCGCCATCTGCCAGCTGCACGCAGCAGTTGTCTTGCAAGCTCTGATAGAGCCCGGCGCTTTTCTCTTTGCTGCCCTCCAGCAAAGCCAACATCGCTGGACTCATCTGGCCATCGAGCCCCGGCAACTCGGCCGCAGGCTTATCAAACTCAACCTGACGACCTTCGGTGTACTTGATGCTGCTGGCCTGGGCGCCGCTGCGCAGACCATCGGCGCGCTGCTCGGCGGAAATCGGCGAGTTATGCAGACGCCCGTGTTCATCCGTCCAGGTGTAATAGGGGTTGCCGTTTTCGCTGCGCACAAAGCCCTTATCTTCAAAGGCTTCGGCATCAATGTAATCACTGGAATGCTGGCCATTGGGCAGGGTCAGATTCTTTTGCCCATCCAGTTGCTGAGCACCGGCATAAAAGCTGCTCTGCATAGTGCCGCCGGCATCGACCCAGGTGAAATAACGCCGTTTGCTTTCGTTACTGCCGGCACTGCCCGGCCAGTTGTTCTGGCCCTGATCAGCCAGCCGAGCCTGATCGCTTTGCGTAATACGCCGCTCGGCCGAGCGCTGCTGCGAGCCGTAACCACTGTCGACAAAGGTGTTGTGCACACGGCCCTGATCATCGACCCAGGTCAAATAACGGCCATTACTGGCCTGTGCATCAAAGGCGGCAAGCAAGCCAAGACTGAGAATTAACCGCTGCATAAGCACTAAAAACTCGTGGTGTAGGTGAGCGCCAAAATATAGGCCTTCACCGTGGTTTCAATATCCAAGTCGGAATAAGGGTTGTAGACGATGCTGTCGATACCCGAACAGTTAGCATTGCAACTGGAGCCGGCGGGAATGTTCTGCTTGCTGACCAAATAATTGAAACCCAAATCTATCACCGTGTCTTGATCCCAGCGATAACCCAAGCCGAGCCCGTAAAGTTGCGCATCACCGAGGGGCACCAAAGCATCGGCTTTATTACCCGGAACCGCCGAAGGCCGTGGCTCGTAGCCGGCACGCAGGCTCAGACGGTCATTAACGTCATATTGCACACCAAGCGCCCAACTCCACACCGACTTATAGCCCCGGTCCAGGGTGATGGAGGTGGCCGTGGCATTTTCCGGCGAGAAGATGCTGGCAATCTTCAGCATGTCCAACTGCCGATCGAACTTCAGTTCGAACTTTTCCCAAGCGGCATAATCGGTCCACTTAACATCCACATTGAACTGCCATTTAGTGGCCGGTTTAAGTTTTATTCCGGTCGAAAAATGCTGCGGATAGGTCAGGTCCATCGACACATTACCGGTTTCTCTATCCACCCCATCCGGCGTGATGCTGTTGAAAATCGCCCCAACCAACGAGCTGTCCAAGCCTTGCCAAAAACCCTGCCAGTTCTGTGAGTAGTCCACGGTGTACTGGCCCTGCAAATGCATCTTGGCCTCACTCTGGTACACAGCGCCCCAGGCGAACCAGTCGGTCGGCTCCCACAGCACGCCGAGGTTCCAGGTCGGCGACAGGCTTTGCTGCAT
>JAURXE010000321.1 GCA_030654635.1 Pseudomonas sp. | reverse complement strand
GCGCTGCGCCAGGTTACCGATCGGTTCGTCTATCTGGAAGAAGGCGATATCGCCGAAATCCGCCGCGACAGCGTGCAGATCTGGGACGCCGCCGGGCAGCCCGTGCAGCGCGAGCAGGTGCAGTACCACGAAGGCGCCGAGGCGGCCGACAAGGGCGCCTACCGGCACTTTATGCTCAAGGAAATTCACGAGCAGCCCAAGGTCGTGCAACGCACCCTCGAAGGCCGTCTGGGGACTGATCAGGTGTTGGTGCAAGCCTTCGGCCCGCAAGCCGCCGAGCTGTTCGCCCAAGTCAAGAATGTGCAGATAGTCGCCTGCGGCACCAGTTACCACGCCGGCATGGTCGCCCGTTACTGGCTGGAAGAACTGGCCGGGATTCCCTGCCAGATCGAAGTGGCCAGCGAGTTTCGCTACCGCAAGGTGGTGGTGCATCCGGACAGCCTGTTCGTCAGCATCTCCCAGTCCGGCGAAACCGCCGACACCCTGGCTGCCCTGCGCAATGCCAAGGAGCTGGGGTTTCTCAGCAGCCTGGCGATCTGTAACGTCGGCACCAGTTCATTGGTGCGCGAATCCGCGCTGACCTTGCTGACTCAAGCCGGCCCGGAAATCGGCGTGGCCTCGACCAAAGCCTTCACCACCCAGTTGGTGGCCTTGATGCTGCTGACCCTGTCGCTGGGTCAAGTGCGCGGCAGTCTGAGCAAAGCCTTGGAAGCCGAATTGGTGGCCGAACTGCGCCGCCTGCCGACCCGCCTGGGCGAAGCGCTGGCGATGGACAAGACCATCGAGAAGCTTGCCGAGCTGTTCGCCGAGAAGCACCACACGCTGTTCCTCGGCCGTGGCGCGCAATACCCGGTGGCGATGGAAGGCGCTCTCAAACTCAAGGAAATCTCCTATATCCACGCCGAGGCTTATCCTGCCGGCGAGCTCAAGCACGGCCCTTTGGCGCTCGTGGACAGCGACATGCCGGTGGTCACCGTGGCGCCGAACAATGAGTTGCTGGAGAAGCTCAAGTCCAACCTGCAGGAAGTCCGCGCCCGTGGCGGTGAGTTAATCGTGTTCGCCGATCAGCAAGCCGGCATGCGCAATGGCGAAGGCACCCACGTGGTCAACATGCCGCATATCCACGATGCCTTGGCGCCGATCCTTTACACCATCCCGCTGCAGCTGCTGTCCTACTACGTCGCCATCCTCAAAGGCACCGACGTCGACCAGCCACGCAACCTGGCCAAATCGGTGACCGTGGAATAAACCCCGCGCATGCCGCCGGCAATTGTTTTGCTGTTGGACTGTTGCCTGCGCGTCTTGCGCGCTGAGCCGCGGTTAATTGCGCAATTAACCGCAGCCGGTTTTCAGTGTGGGGCTGGCGACTGGCAATTCACCTTGCCGGCTGTGCATAAGTTTCTGCTCAGGCAATTGCCCGCCGACGTGGCGCCCGAGTACCGGCAGTTTATTCGGCAGCTCTACGCCAGCGACCTCAACCAGCGGCTGGGTGAACAGGGGGCGGAAATTGCCCTGGCCGACAACCAGGGCAAGGTCCACCGCAGCCGCTATTGGCTGCGGCGTTTGCCAGGCTAAAGCCCCTCCCATGCAGAGCACATAAACCGTTAGCCCCTCTAACGAATGGCCACTCTTGCCGCTCATCTGGCCAGATTTACCTTGTACTGACGTGCCATCTTTGCGCTAGGGTGACGCTCCTCAGGATTAGGAAGCCAAGCCGATGCGCTTCGCTCTAGTAGCTCTGTTTAGTCTGTTGCTGACGGCCTGTCAGTCCCCCAGCCTGCACTATGAGTTTGCCCAGGCCGCGCCGCAGCCGCTTAGCGAACAGACGGGAAACCTGCTGGGCGCCGTGGTGGAGGTGGATATCACTCCGCCGCCGGGCTTGCCTAAGGCCGGGTTTTCCACCTGGGCCGAGTATGGCGATGGCTTTCGCACGCGACTGAAGGCACGGGTGTTTTACCTGCGGCCCAAGGGTGGCGAACCGCTGGTGTTGGTGCAAACCGACCTGCTGGCCGGCTCGGAGATTCTGCATGCCGCCCTCAGTCAGCGGTTGGCGGCGGTTACCGAGATTGCCCCGCAGAACCTGGTGCTGACCGCCAACCATACCCACGCCGCGCCGGGGCAGTATTTCGGCAGCGACTTCTATAACAAGCACGCCAGCAATGCCGCCGGTTTCGATCAGCGTTGGTTCAATTTCCTGGCCCAACGCATCGAAGGCGCGATTCTGCAGGCCCGTGGCCAGTTACGGCCGGCCAAACTGGCGGTGGGGCAGACGGAGATTTGGGGACAGACGCGCAACCGCTCGCTGGAACCTTATCTGAACAATCCTGAGATCACCGACAAGGACGCCAGCCCAGGGCGGGTATTCCAGGCGATCAACCCGACACTGACCCTGGTGCGCATCGATCTGCAGGATAGCGATGGCCAGTACCGGCCCCGTGGCGCGTTTTCCAGCTTCTCCATCCACGGCACCGGTATCGGCTCGGACACCGGCTTCTACCACGCCGATGTTTGGGCCTATATTGCCAACGAGCTGGCCTGGCGGGTGCAGCAGCAGTATGGCCTGGACGAAAAGCCCATCCACGGAGCCTCCGAGGCCACTCACGGAGATATGGCACCCAACGAGCAACCCGGCCAGCTCGGTTATGCCGAGGCCCGTCGGGTCGGCAGAAATATCGGTGCCCAGGCTTTTGACCTGTTCCGCCAGCTGGACGACCAACTGCATGACCAGGTGCAGCTGCGCAGCGCCCTGCGCGAAGTGGATGTGCTGCAACAGCCGAGCATCGGCGCTATCAGCCTCTGTCAGCCGGCAGTCGGTGCCGCGCTGGCGGCCGGGGCCAGCGAGCATCTGTCGCCAGTGATCTGGCGGCTGCCGTTTATTCATCCGGGCCAGCCAAAAA
>JAURXE010000653.1 GCA_030654635.1 Pseudomonas sp. | reverse complement strand
CGGCATGTCGGCTTACACCGAAGAAGCGCATGGCAAGTCGGCGTTTTTTCTCTGCTCGTATCTGTACTTTCTTTCCCTAGTGATCGGCAACGTCGCCATCGGCATCTCCGCCGTCGGTTATCTAACCCCATTTCTTCCCTGGCTGGGCAGCGGCGCCATTCCGCTATTTATCGGCACCGCCGGATTGATCTGGCTGACCACCCTGGCCAACTTCGGCGGCCCGAGCATTACCGGAAAACTCGGCTCCATCACCGTCTGGGGAGTCATCATTCCGGTGGCGGGCCTGAGCGTGATTGGCTGGTTCTGGTTTGACCAGACCGTCTTTGCCCAAGCCTGGAACCCCGCCAACCTGCAGGTCAGCGATGCCATAGCACAGAGCATTCCGTTGACCCTCTGGGCTTTTCTGGGCATGGAGTCGGCGGCGCAAAACTTCGACGCGGTGGACAATCCCAAGCGCAACGTGCCGCTGGCCTGCCTGTTTGGCACCCTCGGCGCGGCGGTGGTGTATGTGCTGTCGACCACGGTGATTCAAGGCATAGTGCCGAACGCCGAACTAGCCAACTCCACCGCGCCCTTCGCCTTTGTTTATGCGCGGATGTTCAATGACGGCATCGGCAATATCATCATGGCGCTGGCGGTCATGGCCTGCGTCGGCTCCTTGCTCGGCTGGCAATTCACCCTGGCGCAAACCGCCAAGGTCACCGCCGATCAAGGCTTGTTCCCCAAGCTGTTTTCGCGGCTATCGGCGCGTAACGCACCGCTGCTTGGGCTGCTGTTTTGCGGCGTGATGCAAACCTTGGTGGCCCTCTCGACCATCTCGCCAAACGCCAGCGCGCAGTTCAACAAGCTGATCAATCTGGCCGCCGTCACCAACCTGATTCCTTACATCACCTCCCTCTCGGCCTTGCTGGTGATCATGTACAAGGCCGACGTGGCCATGGCCATCTTCCGCCGCAACAGCCTGATCATGCTGGTGGGACTGTTCTATTGCCTGTACGCCCTGTATGCCTCGGGCCTGGAGGCGGTGTTTGGCGCGACCCTGGTGATGGCCTTTGGTTACTTGCTGTTCGGCAGCATCGCCAAGCGCTTTGTCAGCGCACTCGACAGCCCGAATAAGCCGTGAGGAGCAACCGCATGCACGCATTCTTAACCCGCACGACGGCTGCCTTGCTGCTGCTCAGCAGTCTGCTGCCGCTGACCGGGCACGCCGACACCCTGCAGCGCATCCGCAGCAGCAATAGCTTCACCCTGGGTTTCGTTCCCGGCGATGCGCCCTTCTCGGACGGCGACAGCATCAAAGCCCAAGGTTATGCAATCGATCTTTGTCGACAGGTCGGCGAGCGGCTAAAACAACAGCTGGCACTGCCCGATCTGCAACTGCGCTATCAGCCGCTGATGGTGGCCGACATGCTCAACGCTGTCAGTGACGGGCGCGTCGACATTGTGTGTAGCGCGGTGGTGGAAACCCTCAAGCGCCGCGAGCAGGTGAGCTTCTCGCTGCCGATTTTCACCGCTGGGCTGGGCGTGATAGTGCGCAAAGACGCCCCCCCGAGCCTGATGGCGCCGCTTGAAGGCAAGGCATTGATCAAGACCCCGGTGTGGCGCGCGACCATCAACCAAGGCCTGAATCGCCACAGTTTTGCCGTGCAGGCCGATACCGTTAACGTCGATTGGGCGCGCAACAAAATCCGTCAGCTCGGCCTGCAATCCAAGCTGATCGAGGTCAAGAGCAGTGAGGAAGGTGTGGCCATGGTGGCCAGCGGTAAGGTCGATGCCTTTTTAGCCGACCGTTTAGTGCTGCTCAACTATCAGGCCCTGCACCCTGAGCGCGACCAATTGCTGGTGCCCGAGCACTTGCTTGACGTCATGCCGGTCGCCCTGCCGCTGGCCCGTAACGACGAAGACTTTCGCCTGCAAGTGGACAGTGCCTTGAGCGCCCTGTATCGCTCAGAGGCAATCGAGCCCTTGTACCGCGGCTATTTCGGCGAGCCCAGTGAGCAGACCCGACTGCTGCTGCGACTCTACTCGCGACCCTGAAACAGGGTGTATTTAGTCGACAAAGGCCACCCGCACCGCACAACGCTGCAGGCGCGGTAACTGCAAGTCGAGCAAGCTCTGGCCGCCGTGCTCGGCCAGCCAACCAGCCACCTGCGTCTGCTCGGCGGCCGGCATCTGTTGATAAACGTCCAAAGTGCGCTGCGCCATCCACAGGCTGAAGGGCATGGCCGGCCGGCGAAACAGGCCGTAGTCGGTGCTTACGTCCACATCGGCGAGCACCCTGGGCAACGGTTTACCCGGAGCAAACGTCGCCCGCAAGGCACTGACCTGCTGGCCGATACCGGCTATCCATGGCACGAACTCGGCAAAAATCACCTGCAAAATCGGCAGCAGCGTCGGCGCTATGCCATCGTCCGCCAGCAACGGCTGGCCCGCAGTGCCGGGCGCCGACGGATTGGCCATGCGCTCGATCCAGGCACGCAAGTGTGGCCGTGGGGCGATCAGTTCGCGGGCCGGCCAGGGGTCGCGGCCGAGGTGGCCATACATGGTGCCGACTAGGCCAAAATCGGCCAGGGTCGGATGGCCGCCGAGCAAAAACGGCTGCTCGGCAAAGTGCCGCTCCAGCAGGTTCAACATGTTGTCCGTCCAGGCATCCAACACGGCATTTTGCTCGGGCCGAATGCCCACATTGGGCAGCATCCGGCGCAGCATACCCGCCACATTCGCCACCGCCTTGCGCTGCAAAAAAGCCGGGAAATGCGGCAACAAAGCGCTGCCCGCATCCCGTTCGAACAGGGCGTAATTCTCTGCATGATTCCAGCGCGTGTGCATGGCCACGGGAATCCACCATTCATCGCCCCAGGCCTCCAGCAGATAGGCCAAGAAACGCTGCACTGGCGTGGTGGGGATGATCGGTGCCGCAGGATAAAGCGCCTCCAGGTGATCGATGATCACGCTGCTGTCCTGCAGCCATTCATCCTGCGGGGTGCGCAACACCGGCATCACCGCGGCGCCGGTCTTGCGTTTAATCCGCGACATCAGGGTGTACATGTCCACCGGCTGGTCGACAAACGGAATGCCTTTATAACGCAGGTAGCACAGCACCTTGCCGGTGAAGTAGGACAGGTGCCAGCCATACAGGGTGAATTTAGCGCTCATCGCCTACCTCAACTAAAACCTTGGAAATTGCGCCCCAGCGGGCAGTTGGCTGAATGCGCTTAACCGCGCCGGCGAAACAGCGCATCGGGGAAATGGCCAAACAGTGGCAGCAGCAAACGCCAGGGAAACGCCGGCACCACGGCCCGACGCTTGCCCTTCTGCACCGCGCTGACGATTTGCTGCGCCGCCTGTTCGGCCGACACGGCAAAGGGATATTTGCCGACGTTGTGCATGATCTCGGTCTTGACGAAGCCCGGCAGAATCTTGGTGATGCGGATGTTCTTGTGCTTGAGCTCGATGCGCGCCGCGTCCAGGTACATGCTAAGCGCCGCCTTGCTCGCGCAGTAGGCCGCCTGCTTGGGGATCGCCTGCAACGAGGCCAGCGAACTGATACCGACAATCTGCCCGCCGCCACAGGTGAGGAAGTGCTCCACCGCCGCGTTCACCGTGGCGATGGCGCCGATCAGATTGGTCTGCAGCAGCTGTTTTTCTTTGGCGAAGGTACCCCGCCCGACCGCCGTAAAGTCGTTAACCCCGGCGTTGACCACCACAATATCGACCTTACCCAGGGCGTCGAACAAGCCGTGCAACACCGGCCCTACGTTTATATCGTCGTCCACATCCAGCACCGCCGTCAGCACCCGCAAGCCGCTGCTCGGGTTGGCCGCCAACAACTCATCGCGCAACGCCTCCAACGCCGGCAAACGGCGCGCCGCCACACCTAGGTCATACCCTTGGGCGGCGAATTCCAGCGCCAGTGCCCGACCAATACCCGAGGAGGCCCCGGTAATAACAACTGTCTTGCGCATGCGTTTGGCTGCCTCTGGCAAACATGGTTAATGGCTGTGCTTTGGATCGCTTTGCTGGTTAACTTCATGAACCAGCTTCAGAATTCTACAAGAGACTAATGGCCGTGATTTTCAGTTTTAAGAGGGCCTTAACTTGAGCCTTAAAAAGAATAAAAACCCAACAAAATCAAGCATAAGACTGCCAAAACAAGGCCGCGCAAAACTTCCTGTCGAGCTGATTCTGGAAAGCGCTTTTCAGATTCTGGAAACCGATGGACTGGAAAATTTCAAGGTTGCGCGACTGGCCGAGCGCTCCGGCTACAGCGTGGGCACCCTCTATCAGTATTTCGACAGCATAGACGCTGTGATGCTGGCACTGGTCGAGAGCGAGCATGAGCGACAGCGGCAAACCCTGCTGGCGCGTTTCGGTGACCTGGCCGCACAAGGCGTGGCGCAAAGCACCGCCGATCTGGTGCAAGTGATGCTGAATGCCTTCAGTGGCCGGCGGGCAGCGCAGCGGGCGATTATCGAGTGGGCGGTGTCACGCCCTTATGCGCGCCAGCTGGACAGCCGCAACAGCTTTCTCGGCCAATTGCTGGCCTCGGTGTCGGCGCGCTCCCAAGGGCTGGAGTTCAGCCGCCTGCTGACCAAGGTGGAAATGTTCGTGTTGTCGCGGGCCTTCCTCAACACCTTCCGCACTGCCATGTGGGACGAAGAAGTGGCCACCGACACCCCGGAGTTTGCCCAGGGCTTGACCGATCTGGTCGACGGTTATATCCAGCAACTGGCCCGCCGCGACGAACAACAAAATCGCGGCCGCGAAGCCGCGCGCTTACTGCGTCAATGAGCACCAACGAGCCCCGCTACTGGCATTAACCCAACTCAGTCACCGCCCGCCAGGCTTGGTCGACAGCTCCGTGCAGGTAAGGGTCCCAGCCCGAGTCGGAGTTGGCGATGGTTACTTGGCCCAGCGGTTTACGCGCCAACTGCATGACCGCCGCGCCGCCATCTTCGCCGTCAAACAACGGGTTGCTGTAATAGGAATAACCGTGGGGCCAGCGATTAACGGTGATGGCCAGAATGTCCCGCCGCTGCTCGAAGCCACCGGCACCGAGCATGCGCTGCAACTGATCACGGATCGCCGCCTCGTATTGGCCAAAGCTGGTCGCGTAGATTACTCCGCGCGCTGCCCGTGCCTGGCTGCGTAGATCCGGCCCAACTCCATCGACATGCGGCACCTGAACCATATGCAGGCAGACCGGCTTAGCCGGGTCACGCGGGGCCAGGTAGCCGCCAAGGTCCACCGGATAGTCGAGCTTGACCTGGGCAAAGGGCATGGCCGGTGAGTAGATATCCTGCACACCGAGTTTGACCAAGCTCTGCCAGTTACGGATCAGCACATTGGCGTACACCAGCGGTAGTTTGACGTTCTGGCTCAAGGCTTGAGCCTGCGCAACCGGCAAGTCGCGCAGCAGGTAAGGAATCATCATGTTGTAGCAGGCCAGCACGCAGTGTTTGCCGCGCACCCGGTGCAATTGACCGGCCGTGCTGTAGCCGACATCAACGCCGCCAGCACGGTTCTGTACGCTGACTGCAGTGCTGTTCAGACGCAAGCGCACTGGCGCGCCGGCCAAATCCAATTTGCCGTAGTCAAACTGCGCCAAGACAATATCGTCCATGCCGCTGCCCGCCGCCACCAAGGGTATCAACCCACGCACCAGCAGCCGCGCCACCGAGGCATTGCCATCCGGGAAGTGATAGATATAGGGCTCATCCGCCATCTCGTCAGCGCCGCTCAGGCCCATACCGGCAAAGCCCGGATAACCGGCCAGATAGGCGTCGCTGGCCGCCATAAACTCGATGGTATAGCCGTATTCATCACTGCTGCGTTGCTGGAAGTAGGCAGTGGCGCGAGCCGACAAGCGCACATGCTTAAGCAGAAAATCGCGGTAGCTGAGGGTGCCGAGGTACTGCTGTTTGCCGTCCGCAGCCATCTCCGGCAGATAGTCCCGCTCGTCTTCATAGAGCGTCAGCAATGCGGCGCGCTCGGCATCATTAAGCGGAAAGCGGGCAATAAAACCGCTCCAGTCTGGCTGCTCATCCTCATAGTCCGGCTGACCGGACACCAAGCGATCAGTGCCGAAGGTCTGCCGGTCGAAGAACACCCCGCTGCTGAGCCCCAAGTCGTCATACAGGTCAGCTAAAAAAGCCTTATCAAAGCGCCGCAGCTTGACGCCTAACTGGTCAAGCAAGCGGTACACCTGGGCACTAAAATGCCGTTTGGGCGAGTCCAGCGACTCGCTGCCGCCGTAGCCCAGAATCATTCGGCCGCCGGCACTGAACTCGTTACGCTTGGCGTGGCCACCAAAATCATCGTGATTATCCAGCAGCAGAATGCGCGCTTGGGGGTGCTTTTCCCGATAGAACCAGGCCGCCGCCAAGCCGCTGATACCCGCGCCGACTACGACCAAATCGTAGTCTTCTTCGACCTTGAGCCCCTCGACATTGAAAACCTTTTTCTCCCAACCCAGTTGGTGGGCCACGTCAAAAGCACCGGCATGGCTGCCGCGCAAACCACTCAGAGCCGGCGGGTAATAAGACTCTTGCGTGGCCGCTTGCAGCAACTGCACAGGCGTCATGCCGGCGGCGATGCTGATGGCCGCACCATTGAGAAAATCGCGCCTAGTGATGCTCATCGCAACTCCAAAAAAATGCCCCGCAATGCAGGGCCAAAAGATGAATCAGAAACAATAGATTAACGTTGTGCGCTCGCCAGTTTGCGCCAGTAACGAGTCATCACCTTAGTGATGCGTGGACTGATCGGCTCAAACACATAGAAGGACTCGATTTCTTCGGCACTCGGCGCGTAACGGCCATCTTTGGTGGCTTGGCCGACCTGCTGCGCCAGCATTACCGCACTTGGATAAGTGTTGTACTCGGTCAAGGTGGAGGCCACGTGCGGATCGAGCAGATAGTTAATCCAGCTATAGGCCGCCGCCTTGTTTTTCGCGTCCCGGGGGATGCCCATCATGGTGAACCAGATGGGCGTTTGGTTTCTCGGTGTGATGTAACGAATGTCCATATCCAGCTGGTTTTCTCGCACTATGCGTTGCACCACGCCCGCGTCACCACTCCAGGCCATGGCGACACACAGATCGCCACGGGTGACAGGGTCGCGCGAGGTCGAAGTGACTTGCGTGACTGCTGGCCAAACCTGCTTGAGCTGGGCAAAAGCCGCTTGGTAATCATCCGGATTTTCGCTGCTGGGATTTTTGCCCTGATAGCGCAGCATTAACGAAAATACATCTTGCGGCGAGTCGAGCATCGACACCCCGCAGGCCTTTAATTTATTCACCACCTCAGGTTTGAACAGCAAATCCCAAGTGTTCAGGTCAAAGTCTGCACCCAAGATCGCCTTAACCTTCTTGACGTTGACCAGCATGCCATCGGTGCCCCACAAAAACGGCACTCCGTATTTATTCTGCGGGTCGTGGCTTTGCAGCTTTTTCAGCAGGGCTGGGTCGAGATGACGACTATTGGGGATTTTCGCCCAGTCCAGCTCCTGATAAGCGCCAGCCTTGGCCTGTTTGACCATAAAAGATGACGACGGATAGACCACGTCATAACCGGAGTTACCGGCCAGTAACTTGGCTTCCAGGGTGTCATCACTGTCGAGAATGTCGTAATGCAGTTGCAGGCCACGGGGCTGACTGAAGGCATCGATAGTGGCCTGCGGAATCAGCTCCGACCAGTTCAGTACGTTCAACTGCGCCCGTTCAGCGGCCAGCGTCTGCGTACTTAATACGAGGGTTGCGGCCAACAATAATGCGGCGCTGTTATTGGATTTGCTGCGCATAGTTACTCTCACTGCCGTCGCCCTGTTTACCGAATAAGGTTAGGCGACCTTAGCCAGCGCCAAGCACTGCAACAACACGCGTTTAGGGCACCCGCCTATTAGAAAAACTAACAACTAGACATCAAATACTTGCCCGCTGCTGGCCAGTTTATTCAGCAACCACAGGCGAAACGCCCGGGCATGGGGCGTCAGCACACCACTGGGCGTCAGTAACAGATAAGCCTCAAGGCTGCTTTGCTGCGGCAAGGGGCGAACCAAGCGACCGCTGGCCAATTCCTCGGCCACCAACAATTGATTGCTTAGCGCAATCCCGGCGCCGGCCAATGCCAGCTCCAGCACCTGATCGGCACTGCCGTAGGACATCTCGCTGCTCGGGCGTGTTGGTAGACCTTGTACACGCAGCCACTGACCCCACCAGCTGCCGTCATCCTCATGCAGGAGCGTGTGTTGCAAAAGATCGGCAACGCACAGCAAGGGCCCCTGTTGCTGCAAGAACCCCGGCGAACAAACCGGAAAAATCAGTGGCCGCAGCAGCACCTCACTGGCGCCCTGAAACTCCTGCGGCTCACCAAAGGCAATGCCCAGATCCGCCCGCTCGGGCGTGACCTCGGTAAATGACGCGTTGGCTTCCAGGGCGATGCGCAGTTCGGGATGCAAGGCGCGAAATTCTGGCAATTGATGCCGTAACCAACGCCCGGCAAAGCCCGGCACCACCAACAAGCGCAGCCAACGCTGTTGCGCCCGAGACTCCAATTCGTAAGTGGCATCGGCAATCTGCGCCAGCGCCATACTGACTTGCTCAAAGTAGCGCCGCCCCTCGTCCGTCAGCAGCACACCGCGCGGGGTGCGCAGAAACAACTGAGTCTTGAGCCGCTCCTCCAACGCCTTAACGTGACGGCCAATGGCCGGCTGGGTGACGCACAGTTCCTGAGCGGCGGCGACATAGCTGCCAAGGCGGGCGGCCGCTTCAAAAGCGCGCACAGCATTCAACGACGGTAAGCGATGGGCAGGCATGGGAGCAAAACTCGATATTAGTTTTTTTAATACCGTAGCACACAAATCGCGTGTTGTTAGGCCGCCTTGGTCGCCTCTACGCTGGCTGCCATGCCCGCCTTACGCCTTTGGTAATTCCATGACTGCCGCGATCTATCACCCCAGCCTGTACGACCGTCAGCGCTTTCACCCCAGCTATTGGGCGAGCAATGTGGCAGCGCCCGACTATGGGACCTTGAGCGGCGACCGCCAGGTTGAAGTGGCCATCATCGGCGGGGGTTATACCGGCCTGTCGACGGCCCTGCACCTGGCCCGCGACCACGGCATCCAGGCTCTGGTTCTGGAAGCAGGGGCCATTGGCTGGGGCGCCAGCGGGCGCAACGCGGGTTTCAACACGCTACCGGCCAGCAAGCTGTCAGCCAAAGACGTCTTCCAGCGCTGGCCCGAGGCCGAGGCACGGGCGTTCTTTGCCGCCCAGCGCGAAGGCCAGGCGCTGATCTACCAACTGGCCGACGAGGAAAACTTCGACCTGCAGGCCTGCGGCAACGGCATCTTTCAAGTCGCCCACTCGCCGGGTGCCCACGCCGAGCTGGCCGAAGAAGGCCAACAACTGGCCCGCGCAGGAATCCCCAATCGCCTGCTCAGCGCCAGCGAGTTTGCCAGCGTCGGCCATGGCGGGCCGGATCAGTTTGGCGCCCTGCACATGCTCGAAGGTGGCGGCATCAATCCGCTGCAGTTGACCTATGGCTTGGCGGCGGCCGCCAGCCGCCATGGCGCCCAGCTGTATGCCCACTCGCCGATGCAGCAGTGGCGCAAGCAGGCCGGCTGGCATGAGCTCATCACCCCCAACGGCACAGTGCGCGCCCGCCAGGTGGTGCTGGCCAGCAATGGCTACCGCGACAGCGAAGAGCCGGTCGCCCTGCGCAACCGGGTGCTGCCAGCCATCTCCAACATTCTGGTGACCCGCCCGCTGAGCGCGGCCCAATGGCAGGCCATCGGCCTGCACAGCCTGGCGCCGATGTCCGATACGCGCATGCTGGTCAGTTACTACCGACGCCTGAACGATGGTCGCCTGCTGTTCGGTGCGCGCAGCGACACCTGGGGCGACCCACGCCAGGACGGCAAGATGCGCGCCGCCCTGGAGCAACTGATTCGGCAGAAATTCCCCGCCTGCGGTGTGCTCGACAGCGAGTTCTTCTGGCGTGGGCTGGTCGCGGTGACCCGCAAGATGGTGCCGACCTGGGGCCGCACGCCAGACGACACAAGCGTGCTGTTCAAC
>JAURXE010000645.1 GCA_030654635.1 Pseudomonas sp. | reverse complement strand
CAGGGTGCAGACGAAAGCCCTTTTGCCGGAGTTTTCTTCTGTTATCAATTGCTTGGCGAGAACAACAGCGGTTGCTGCGGATAAACGCACCCGATTAAAACGCCAAAGGGCAGCCGCGGCTGCCCTTTGTTGCGTACCGCTGTGGCGGTTAACCCATCAAGCGGGTCAACGCCTCGCGGTATTTGTCGGCGGTTTTCTGCGCCACATCGGCCGGTACGGCGGGCGCCGGCGGTTCTTTGTTCCAGCCGGTGGACTCCAGCCAGTCGCGTACGAACTGCTTGTCGAAGCTTGGCGGGTTGCTGCCTTCGGCGTAGCTGTCGGCCGGCCAGAAGCGGCTGGAGTCGGGGGTCAAGGCCTCGTCCATCAGGGTCAGGGTGCCGTGCTCGTCCAGGCCGAACTCGAACTTGGTGTCGGCGATAATGATGCCGCGGGTGGCGGCGTACTCAACGGCGGCGCTGTAGAGCGCAATCGAGGTATCACGGACCTTGGCAGCCAGCTCCGAGCCGATGATCGCTTCGCACTGGGCAAAGGAGATGTTCTCGTCGTGATCACCCACCGCGGCCTTGGTCGAAGGGGTGAAGATCGGCTGCGGCAACTTGGCTGCTTCCTTCAAACCAGCCGGCAGTTGGATACCGCAGACGGTGCCGCTTTTTTGGTATTCCTTCCAGCCCGAACCAACGATGTAGCCACGCACAATCGCCTCGACAGCCACCGGCCGCAGACGCTTGGCCACCACGGCGCGACCCTCGACCAAGGGCAATTCGGCGGCGCTGACCACGTCTTCAACCTTGTCGCCGGTGAAGTGGTTAGGCACCAAATCGGCCAGCTTGGCGAACCAGAAGTTGGAGATGGCGGTAAGGATTTTACCCTTCTCTGGAATCGGCTCGTTGAGGATCACATCGAAAGCCGACAATCTGTCAGTGGCCACCATCAGCATGCGCTGGGCGTCGATTTCGTACAGATCGCGAACCTTGCCGGAGTAGATTTTCTTCAGGCTTAGGGAGGTAGGGCTGGTCATGGGTCAAATTCCGCTGCTATCTAACGAAACAGGCGAAACCCGAGGGTTTCGCCCATTGCTTTTACGTGATTAAAACAGCTCGGTTGAGCGCGACCGGCGCGCTCAACCGGGGTTATTAACCGAGGTTTTCCTGAATGCGGCTCAGCACTTCACGGGCCAGATCGGCCGGCGCGACGGTGTTGGCGTCTTTCTCGAC
>JAURXE010000642.1 GCA_030654635.1 Pseudomonas sp. | reverse complement strand
AAAACCGGCGATACCTAAGTCTTGCACCCAAGTGAAATCGGCCTGGGTGGCCGCCTGCATCTGCGGGCTGTCGAAGGCTTCGGCAAATTCACTGCGCGGCAAGCCCGCGGCTGCGGCCAACTCACGCAACACGGTGGCCCGGGTGACATCGCGGCCTTCGCAGTAGAAGGCTTGCTGGATCAGCTCCAGCAGCGGCCAAACGCGCTCGGCGTCCAAATGGCGGGCGGTCACCAGGGCGCGGCAGGCCGGTTCGGTGTGATAGACCAAGCCTTCCGGCAAGCCTTCGTTGAAATTGAACATTTGTCCGGTGCTGGCATTTACCGCCTGCCAGTGCGCCAGAATACGCACCCGCCCGGCGGGGTCCAGAGCCGCTTGTTCCTTGCGTAAACCGCCCACCACCAACTGCATCGGCACACCCGCAGCGGCTGCCTGCGCCGTCAGCGCCGCCAACACCGGGGCAAAGCCCCAGCACCAGGAGCACATCGGGTCCATCACATAGAGCAGGCGTGCGTGCATGGTTTAGGCCTCTTTTTTCAGCCGTGGGTTAAAGCCCAATGGATGCGGTTGGTTGCGGGCCTTGGCCAGTTCGATCTGCTTTTGCCGCTCACGAGCGCCGGCGCGGGTTTTCTCGCTCAGGCTGTCCCAGCAATGCGGGCAACTGACGCCGGCCACGTAGTGCTGCGACTGGCAGTCTTCGACCGAAATCGGCGTGCGGCAGGCATGACACTGATCGTACTCGCCCTCGGACAAATCGTGGCGCACGGTTACGCGATTATCGAACACGAAGCAGTCGCCCTTCCACAGGCTTTGCTCCTGCGGCACTTCTTCGAGGTATTTGAGGATCCCGCCTTTGAGGTGGAACACCTCGGCATAGCCCTGGCCGAGCATATAGCTGGAGGCTTTTTCGCAGCGGATGCCGCCGGTACAGAACATCGCGACTTTCTTGTGCTTGGCCGGGTCGAAGTTGGCCTTCACGTACTCAGGAAATTCGCGAAAGCTCTTGGTCTGCGGGTCGATGGCGCGCTCGAACGTGCCGATCGACACTTCGTAATCGTTGCGCGTGTCGATCACCAGCACCTCGGGGTCGGCGATCAGCGCGTTCCAGTCTTGCGCCTCGACATAGGTGCCGACCTGCTGATTAGGGTCGACGCCCGGCACGCCGAGGGTGACGATTTCGTTCTTCAGCTTGACCTTGCTGCGATAGAACGGCTGTTCATCGCAATAGGATTCTTTGTGGTCGATGTCGACGAAGCGTGGGTCGCGTTTAAGCCAGCTCAGCAGCCCGTCGATGCCAGCGCGCGAACCTGCAACCGTGCCGTTAATGCCTTCGGCGGCGATCAGCAAAGTGCCTTTGATGCCATTATCCAGCAGGCTCTGCTGCAAGGGTTCGCGCAGTGCCACGTAGTCCGGCAGGCTGACGAATTTGTACAGCGCCGCCACGACGATGGGCGGATTGATAGTTTGGTTCATGCGGTGTTTCTCCAGGTGGTCATCCGCGTAAAGGACGGACCGGATAATTGAAACAACAACGCCGATCTATACAGACCGGCGTTGTTAAATACCAAGCGCAAATGGTAACAGATCAGCTGGCCGAAAACGGCTGCAGCCGCTGCGCGGTTAAGCCCGCTTGCTCGCCCCACTACAGGTCGGCGAAGCCGGTGCCGCGCCCAACGGCGCCCACTCTTCAGGCGTGTAGGTATGCAGCGCCAGGGCATGCACCTGGCCCATCAGCTCGCCCAAGCAGGCATACACCTGCTGATGACGCTTGACTGCGCCCAACCCGACAAACAGCGGCGTCACCAACACCACCTTGTAGTGCGTCTCCAGGCCACGGCTGTGCATATGGCTCTCATCCAGCACCTCAAGGTGCTCGGGCTGCAACGCCTGCAGGGTTGTTTGCAACTGCTCACGCATGCTCATGGCCAGTATCCCTTAAGGTTTTTTCGCCGCAGGCTTAGCTGCTGCGGGTTCCAGCTTGCTCATCATCTCGGCCAGCAACTTGTTCACTTCCGGCACTGCGCTTTCAAGACGCTTTTGGGTTAGCTGCGCCGACTGGCCACTGAGGGTTGGCATTTTTTCCATCAGCTTCTTGCCCAGTGGCGACTGGTAGAACTCGATCAGTTCTTTCAGTTCGCTTTCAGTGAAGTTGCTGGTGTAGAGCGTGATCATTTCCGGTTTGATTTGTTTCCAGCCGACGGCTTTTTCCAGCACGGCATTGGCTTTGGCTTGGTAGCTTTCCAGCATGGCTTTTTTCGAATCGGCGCCGCCGGCTTGGGCAAAGCGCTGGGCGAACATCTGCTGCACTTGCGCAAAGACCGGAGTGGCGAGCTTGTCCGCATGGGCTAACAGCAGGAACTTCTCGGCATCAGCCGCTTGGCTTTTAGCATCAGCCAGTACTTGGCCGCTGGCACAGACAAACAGCACAGCGGTACAGATAGCGCGAAAACGAGTCATTTTGAGTCCTTGTTTGATAAAGATTATCCGGCGGCGGCCATTCTGCGCCAAAGCGCATTCCAGGCTCAAGCAGCTTAAAGGTTGGCGGGATGCACACATTAGGTGGCAAATCCTCCCGGCAACTTTCACAGCCAAGACCGAAAGGATTAGCTGCCAAGGCCTAAACTCTAATGACAGCCATTCAGGAGTTAGCCCCATGAGTCGCACTGAAACTGACAGCCTCGGTCCTATTGAAGTTCCCGCCCAGGCTTACTGGGGCGCCCAGACCCAGCGCTCACTTACCTACTTCTCGATTGGACAGGAGTCGATGCCGCTGGCCGTGATACATGCCTTGACGCTGATCAAAAAGGCCGCAGCGCGGGTAAACCTGCGCAACGGCGCCTTGCCAGCAGAGCTGCAGCAGTTGATCGAACAGGCGGCCGACGAGGTGCTGACCGGCCAGCATGATGCGCAATTTCCCTTGCGGGTCTGGCAGACCGGCAGCGGCACTCAGAGCAATATGCACGTCAACGAGGTAATTGCCGGCCGCGCCAATGCGCTGGCCGGCCAGGAGCGCGGCGGCAAGCTGCCGGTACACCCCAACGATCACGTCAACTGTTCGCAAAGTTCCAACGACTGCTTCCCCACCGCCATGCATATCGCAGCCCTCTTGGCGGTACGCCAGCAACTGTTGCCGGCAATCCGCGAGCTGTCGGCCGGCATTGCCCTGCACGCTGAACGTCATAGCGATTTGCTCAAAAGCGGCCGCACCCATTTGATGGACGCCACGCCCATCAGCTTTGGCCAGGAGCTCTCGGCCTTTGTTGCCCAACTCGGCTACGCCGAAGACGCCATTAACGCCAGCCTGCCGGCCGTTTGCCAACTGGCCCAAGGCGGCACGGCAGTGGGCACCGGCCTGAATGCACCGGCCGGCTTTGGCGTTGCCATAGCCGCGGAACTGGCCAGCCTCAGCGGTTTGCCACTGCTCTCAGCACCCAACAAGTTTGCCGCCCTGGCCGGCCACGAAGCCTTGGTCAGCCTCAGCGGCGCGCTGAAAACCCTCGCCGTGTGCCTGATGAAACTGGCCAACGATTTACGCCTGCTCGGCTCCGGGCCGCGCACCGGGTTTGCCGAAGTACGGCTGCCGGCGAATGAGCCCGGCAGCTCGATCATGCCCGGCAAGGTCAACCCGACTCAGTGCGAGGCCCTGTCGATGATTGCCTGCCAGGTGCTGGGCAACGACGTGACCATCAGTTTTGCCGCCAGCCAGGGGCAATTGCAGCTGAACGTATTCAAGCCGGTGATCATCTATAACCTGCTGCAATCGATTGAACTGCTCGGCGCTGGCTGCCACAACTTCCAGCAACACTGCATCAAAGGCCTCGAAGCGGATGCCGCGAAAATGGCCGAGCACCTGCAAAACAGCCTGATGCTGGTGACTGCGCTCAATCCGCATATCGGCTACGACCAGGCCGCACAAATCGCCAAGCAGGCCTATCAGGAAGGCTGCACCTTGCGCAGCGCCGCCCTGGCTTTGGGCTTTGTCACGGCCGAACAATTTGATCAGTGGGTGCGCCCGGAACTGATGCTCGGCGCGGGGCAAAATGAGGAAAATCCGCCAAAAAGTCACAAAACCGACGCCAAATAAATGAAAAACAAACAAAAAAGCCTGCTTTTGCTGCTTTTATGACCATTTGTCGCCAATCATCATCACTGATTTTTTGCTGGTTAGACTGGAAACTGAACAGCTCGTAGTGGAGTGATAGATATGTTTGGTCAACGTAGAATCGATCCCAGCCCCGGCACGCACTACCGTTGCGAACGGGTCAGCTCAGTCAACGGGCAGTACTTCTTTTCCACCCGCGAGGGCAGCCTAGAAGGACCCTATTTCACCCGTGTTGATGCTGAACGCGAAATTTATTGCTATATCCGCCGCATGATCCAAGCCAAAGACATTATCGAAAGTCGAGCCTTCTAAACCTTATTCAAGGTCCAATAAAAAACCGCGCACTAGGCGCGGTTTTTTATTGGCTATTTTTTGCTCAGCGCACCGCTTCAAATAATCCGGTGGCACCCATGCCGCCACCCACGCACATGGTCACTATGCCGTAACGCAGGTTACGTCGTTGAAGCTCGCGCACCAGATGCCCGACCTGACGTGAACCGGTCATGCCAAAGGGGTGACCGATAGAGATAGCGCCGCCATTGACGTTGTATTTCTCGTTATCAATGCCGAGAAAATCACGGGCATACAGGCACTGGGATGCGAAGGCTTCATTGAGCTCCCATAAGTCAATGTCGGCAATCTGCAGGCCACGGGCTTTGAGCAGCTTGGGCACCGAATACACCGGGCCAATGCCCATTTCATCAGGTTCACAACCGGCCGCGACAAAACCACGAAAGAACGCCAGCGGCTTGAGGCCCAACTCAAGCGCCTTGTCCAGGCTCATCACCAGAGTCATGGAGGCGCCATCGGACAGCTGCGAGGCATTACCGGCGGTTACCGAGCCGTCGTCGGCGAATACCGGCTTGAGCGACGCCAGGCTGGCCAGCGTGGTGTCGGCACGGTTGCAGTCATCGCGATCGACGATGCCCTCGACCAGGCTCTTCTCGCCGGTAGCCTTGTCTTCAACCTGATACTTGACCGCCATCGGTACTATTTCGTCGTCGAACAGCCCTTCGGCCTGGGCCCGTGCGGTGCGCTGCTGGCTTTGCAGGGCGTACAGATCCTGCTGCTCGCGGGTCACGCCATAACGCCGCGCGACGATTTCGGCGGTCTGGCCCATGGGGAAGTAAATGCCCGGCAGGTTCTGCTGGATCAGCGGGTTAAACAGCTGATTGGTGTTCATGTTCTTCATGGTCATGGTGATCGACTCGACCCCACCGGCCACGATGACCTCGCTGCAACCCGAAGCGATCTGGTTGGCGGCAATCGCAATCGCCTGCAGCCCTGAGGAGCAATAGCGGTTCAGGGTCATGCCGGCGACGTCTTTGCCCAATTTGGACAACACCGCGACATTACGGCCGATGTTCATGCCCTGGGCGCCTTCGTTGGAGCCAGCGCCGACGATGCAATCGTCAACCAGCGCTGGGTCCAGACCGGTGCGCGTCAGCAAAGCATTCACGCAATGGGCCGCCATGTCATCCGGGCGGGTTTGATTGAACTTGCCACGAAAGGACTTGGCCAAGCCTGTGCGCACACTGTCGACTATTACTACTTCACGCATGACGTTTCTCCGGTTCGGATGGTCGATGACTGCAGAATAAAAGCACAGCGGCGCCGGCGACGAGAATTATTCATCGCCCGTATGCAGCGCCATCCAGGCCAGACTCAATCACGAGCATAGGCCGCTGCCAGCGCATCATTAATGGTGCGCAGCACCTTGACCCGGGCAAAGCGTTTGTCATTGGCCTCCACCAGCGTCCAGGTGGCAATTTCGCTGCTGGTGCGGTCGACCATGTCACCCACAGCATCGCTGTATTGCGGCCATTTATCGCGATTGCGCCAGTCGTCTTCAGTGATCTTGAAACGCTTGAAAGGAATTTGCTCACGCTCCTCGAAGCGTTGCAACTGAGTGGCTTGGTCGATCGACAACCAAAATTTCACCAGCACCACGCCGGCGCGGGTCAGCTGTTCTTCGAAGTCATTGATCTCGCCATAAGCGCGTAGCCAGTCGGCCGGACTGCAAAAACCTTCGACCCGCTCCACCAGCACCCGGCCATACCAAGAGCGGTCGAACACAGTGAACTTGCCACGCCCCGGGATATGTCGCCAAAAACGCCACAGATAGGGTTGCGCAAGCTCCTCTTGGGTGGGTGCGGCAATCGGCACGATGCGGTACTGACGCGGGTCTAACGCTGCGGCCACGCGGCGAATGGCGCCACCTTTGCCGGCCGCATCATTGCCTTCAAACACCGCCACCAGCGCATGTTTGCGAAAGCGTTTATCGCGCATCAACCCCGACAGCCGCGCTTGCTCGGCCGCCAGTTGCTCTTCGTAGTCGTTTTTCTCCAGGCGCTGACTCATGTCCAAGCTGGCCAGCAAACCAAAGTTATCCAAGCTGGCGATCAAAGGCGCGGCATGCGGATGACGCTGCGTCGGCTCCTGGCTTTGCAGCGCGGCTTGCAAACCCTCCAACAAAATCCGCCCCATGGTGAGGCTGCGGTAGTACTGATCAGCCCCCTCGACCACGTACCAAGGCGCATAGTCGCGACTGCTACGGCGCAAGATGCGCTCACCAAAGCGGACAAACTTGTCGTAGGTTTTCGACTGCAGCCAGTCCAGCGGACTGATCCGCCAGCTGTGCAGCGGATCGTCTTTGAGGGTATTGAGGCGGGCTTTCATTTGTTTTTTCGACAGATGAAACCAGAACTTAAAGATCAACGCGCCTTCATCACAGAGCATTTGTTCTAGGCGCTGGGCCTCGTCGATAGCCTGATCGAGCACTGCGGTCTTGATCCGGCCATGCACCCGCCCTTGCAGCATCTGGCTGTACCAGTTACCAAAAAAAACGCCTATCTGCCCTTTCGGTGGCAATTGTCGCCAATAGCGCCAGGCCGGTGGCCGGGCCAACTCCTCATCAGTCTGCTGGTCAAAGGTGTTGACTTGAATCAGCCGCGGGTCCATCCACTCATTCAACAGTTTGACGGTTTCGCCTTTGCCGGCGCCTTCAACACCGTTGATCAACACAATCACCGGAAAGCGCGACTGCTGTTTGAGCTCAAACTGCGCCTCCAACAGCGCCTCGCGCAGGGCCGGCACTGCGGCGTCGTAGGCGTCTTTATCAATGGCGTGACCAATTTCGGCGGACTCAAACATAAGCATCTCCAGAGCTGAATAAGCCCAGCCTAGCCGATCATGGCCGCAGTTGTCTGGCCGACCGCGCAAGCACTGCCGCAGATCAAATCGGCGGGCGCAGATCGGCTAGAATGCCCGCCTGGTTTTTAAGGTTAAGCCCATGAGCGATCACCCCGCGTCAGCTTCATCCCCCTATGCGCAACTCGACTGGGATGCCCAGGGCCAGCCACGCTCGCAGCTATTTGCCGATGTGTACTTTGCCACCGACGGTGGCCTGGCCGAGACCCGCCATGTGTTCCTAGAGCAAAACGCGTTGGCCCAACGCTTTGCCGAACTGCCGGCTGGCGGTCAGCTGGTCATCGGCGAAACCGGCTTTGGCACGGGGTTGAATTTTCTCTGTGCCTGGCAACTGTTTGAGCAAAACGCCGCCGATGATTGCCGCCTGCACTTTGTCAGCGTCGAGAAATACCCACTGACCCGCAGCGACCTGCAGCGCGCCCTGGCCCTCTGGCCGGAGCTGGCCAGCTATAGCGAACAATTGCTGGCCCAATACCTGGCCGTGCACCCGGGCTTTCAGCGTTTCACCCTGGCCGGAGGACGGGTCAGCCTGACACTGCTGATTGGCGATGCCTTGGAGCAATTACCGGAGCTGGACGCGCCCATCGACGCCTGGTTTCTCGACGGTTTTGCGCCCCAACGCAACCCGCAAATGTGGTGCCCCGAGCTGTTTGCCGAACTGGCGCGACTGTCCCATTCGGGCACCACCCTGAGCACCTTTTGCAGCGCCGGGGATGTGCGCCGGGCCTTGAACGCCGCCGGTTTCAAGATGAAACGAGTGCCCGGTATCGGCCGTAAATGGGAAGTACTCAGGGGGCAGTTTATTGGCCCTGCCGCGCCTGCGATAAAGCCCTGGTTCGCCCGCCCGTCGTTTAACCCTGCCGTGCGCCACGCACTGGTGATAGGTGCGGGGCTGGCCGGATGTGCCAGCGCCGCCAGTCTGGCCGCCCGCGGCTGGCAAGTCACCTTGCTGGAGCGTCACGCAGAGCTGGCGCAAGAAGCCTCGGGCAATCCCCAGGGGGTGCTCTATCTCAAGCTGTCGGCTCACGGCACCGCCTTGTCGCGGTTGATTGTCAGTGGTTTTGGTTACACCCGACGTTTGCTGGAGCAACTGCACAGCAACGACTGGGCCGCCTGTGGCGTGCTGCAACTGGCCTTGAACGAAAAGGAACTGGCCCGCCAGGCTCAGTTGGCAGCCGCTTTCCCCGCCGATTTGTTGCAACCCCTGAGCCAGGCGCAGGCCGAAAGCCACGCAGGCGTCGCCTTGCCAGCGGGCGGCCTGTTTTATCCCGAAGGTGGTTGGGTACATCCGCCGGCGCTGTGCCAATTGCTGGCCAAACACCCGCTGATTCGTCTGCTCACCCACAGCGATGTGCTCGAACTGACGCCGCACCCCGACGGCTGGCAAGCCACCAACCAGGGCCAATTATTAGCCCTCGCGCCGGTGGTGGTGCTGGCGGGCGCGGCTGATATTGGCCACTTTGCCCAGGCCGCCGCGTTGCCGCTCAAGCGGATTCGCGGGCAAATCACCCGTCTGCCGCAGACCGCTGCCAGCAGCGAGCTGCGCACCGTAGTCTGCGCCGAAGGCTACGTCGCCCCGGCGCGTAACGGCGAGCATTGCCTGGGCGCCAGCTTCGATTTCAGCAGCACTGAGCTGGCGATCAACAGCGCCGAACATGCGAGTAACCTGCAATTGCTCGAAGAGATTTCCAGCGACCTGGCGGCGCGCCTACACAGCGCCGAACTCGACCCGGCCACCTTGCAAGGCCGGGCAGCGTTTCGCTGCACCAGCCCGGACTACCTGCCGATTGTGGGTCCACTGGCCGATCAAGCGGCATTTGCCAGCGCCTATGCCGCGCTGAGCAAAGACGCCCGCCAAGTGCCAACCACGCCCTGCCCCTGGCTGGACGGTTTGTATGTCAACAGCGGCCACGGTTCGCGGGGCTTGATCAGTGCGCCCTTGTCCGGCGAACTGCTGGCCGCCTGGCTAAATAACGAACCGCTGCCGTTACCGCGCCAGGTCGCCGAGGCCTGTCATCCCAATCGCTTTGCCCTGCGCAATTTGATCCGCAGCAAATAATCCAGCCCGCCAACGCACCAGCGCACAAACGCTATGCTCTAAGAGCGACTGCCCGAGTGCCACACCAGCGCGCCGACATTACCGCGACTGCGTGGTTAATGTCGGCGAAATCCCTTAGCCAAGCGCATAAAACGTCACTTGAACAACCGCCAACATGTCGGCACAGTGCGCAGCGGACATATTACAAAAAAGAGGTCCTTTAATGCCTCGCATTAGTCTGTTGCTGTTCTGGCTGTTGTTAAGCAATGCCGCCTGGGCGCTGTCGCCCATTAACCTGGACTCCGATGAGCTGCGTCTGTCGCTCGGTCCGAACATGGGCT
>JAURXE010000639.1 GCA_030654635.1 Pseudomonas sp. | reverse complement strand
CCGCGCTTTATGCCGATGCTGATGACCGCTGCCGGCACCGTCAAAGCCGCGCGCATCCTGATCCTGGGTGCCGGTGTGGCCGGTCTGCAAGCGATCGCCACGGCCAAGCGCCTGGGTGCCGTGATTGAAGCGTCCGACGTACGTCCGGCGGTAAAAGAGCAGATCGAATCGCTCGGCGCCAAGTTTGTCGATGTGCCGTTCGAGACTGACGAAGAGCGCGAATGCGCCGAAGGCGTTGGCGGTTATGCCCGTCCCATGCCTGCTTCGTGGATGCAACGCCAGGCCGGTGCCGTGCACGAGAAGGCCAAACTGGCTGACATCGTCATCACCACCGCGCTGATCCCGGGCCGCAAGGCACCGACGCTGCTGCATGCGGCCACGGTTGAAGAGATGAAACCCGGCTCGGTAATCATCGACATGGCGGCCTCCCAAGGCGGCAACTGCCCGCTGACTGAACTCGACCAAGTGGTGGTTAAGCACGGCGTGACCATCGTTGGTTACAGCAACTTGGCGACCCTGGTGCCGGCCGACGCATCCGCGCTGTACGCCCGCAACTTGCTGGATTTCCTGAAGCTGGTGATCGACGGCGAAGGCAAGTTCCACGTCAACCTTGAAGACGACATCGTCGCCGCGTGCCTGATGTGCCGCGACGGCGCCGTCGTGCGCAACAACGGTTAAGAGGAATTACGACAATGGAAGAAATGCTGATCTCCCACGGGGTCTACAACCTGATCATTTTCGTGCTGGCCATCTATGTTGGCTACCACGTGGTCTGGAACGTCACCCCTGCATTGCACACCCCACTGATGGCCGTGACCAACGCCATCTCGGCGATCGTCATCGTCGGCGCCATGTTGGCCGCCGCCTTGACCGTCACCCCATTGGGCCAAGTAATGGGCACGCTGGCGGTAACGCTGGCAGCAGTTAACGTCTTCGGTGGCTTTATGGTGACCCGACGGATGCTGGAAATGTTCAAGAAAAAAGCGCCAAAAGCGCCGGCGGAGAAGCACTGACATGAGCATGAATCTCGTCACCATCCTCTACCTGATCGCCTCGATCTGCTTTATCCAGGCCCTCAAAGGCTTGTCGCACCCGACCACCTCGCGGCGCGGCAACCTCTACGGCATGCTCGGCATGGCCTTGGCCGCTGGTACCACCATCGCCTTGATCCTGATGAAAATCGCCGAATTCAAGAGCCGTGGCGTCGAACTGAACCTGCTGCATGGTATGGGCTTCGTACTGGTTGGCTTGTTGGTCGGCGGTACTGCCGGCACCGTCATGGCCAAGCGCGTCGAAATGACCAAGATGCCTGAGCTGGTTGCCTTCATGCACAGCATGATCGGCCTGGCTGCGGTGTTTATCGCCATTGCCGCCGTGGTTGAGCCGCAATCGCTGGGCATCGTCGCCACCTTGGGCGATGCGATTCCAGCCGGTAACCGCCTAGAGTTGTTCCTCGGCGCGGCCATCGGTGCAATCACCTTCTCTGGCTCGGTGATTGCCTTCGGCAAACTGTCGGGCAAGTACAAGTTCCGCCTGTTCCAAGGCGCGCCTGTGCAGTTCAAGGGTCAGCACAAGCTCAACCTGGTGATCGGCCTGTCCGTGATCGGCCTGGGCCTGACGTTTATGTTCACCGGCAACCTGCAAGCCTTCGCGCTGATGCTGGCGCTGGCGTTCGTGATTGGCGTGCTGATCATCATCCCGATCGGCGGCGCCGACATGCCGGTAGTGGTGTCGATGCTCAACAGTTACTCGGGCTGGGCGGCCGCCGGTATCGGCTTCTCGCTGAACAACTCGATGCTTATCATCGCCGGCTCCCTGGTGGGTTCAAGCGGCGCTATCCTCTCGTACATCATGTGCAAGGCGATGAACCGTTCGTTCTTCAACGTGATCCTCGGTGGTTTCGGTGGCGCTCCTGCTGCTGAAGGCCCGGCCGGCGCACAAGAAGCCCGCCCAGTGAAGTCCGGCTCTGCCGACGACGCCGCGTTCCTGCTGAGCAACGCCGACACCGTGATCATCGTCCCAGGCTATGGCCTGGCCGTGGCCCGTGCCCAGCACGCGCTGATGGAACTGGTGGAGAAACTGACTCACCGTGGCGTGACCGTGAAGTACGCGATCCACCCGGTAGCCGGCCGTATGCCTGGCCACATGAACGTCCTGCTGGCCGAGGCCGAAGTGCCTTACGAGCAGGTGTTCGAGATGGACGACATCAACTCCGAGTTTAGCCAGGCTGACGTGGTGCTGGTACTCGGCGCTAACGACGTAGTTAACCCGGCAGCGAAGAACGACCCAAACTCACCAATCGCCGGCATGCCGATCCTCGAGGCCTACAAAGCCAAGACCGTGATCGTCAACAAGCGCTCCATGGCCAGCGGCTACGCCGGCCTAGACAACGAGTTGTTCTACCTCGACAAGACCATGATGGTATTTGGCGACGCCAAAAAGGTTATCGAGGCACTGGTTAAAGCGGTCGATTAATCGAGCGTTTTAGCTGCAAAACAAACCCGGCCGAGTGCCGGGGTTGTTGTTTTGGCGATGCATGCGGAGCAACTCGAGCCACGCCAGCTGGCTGACGCAGGAATTACTGGGGCCGAGCGGCAGGTTGAGTTGGACAAGCCGTTTTGGCGTTAGCCTCCGCCGCACGCACAAAGCGCTGGCCGCAGTGAATCGGCTTGGCTACCCTTATAGCCTCGGTGTCGCGCTTGTAAATGCGGCCGTGTCTGCCAACTCAGGAGTCTCACCATGCCCACACTTCGTCTGTTTAGCGCTGCTGCGTTGCTGGCTCTGGCCACCAGTGCGTCGGCCACCAGTTTTGTGATCACCACCGATTGGACTGTCGATGCCTTTGGCTCGTCTTCGGATGCCACCTCGTCGTCGAGTAAAGATAACAAGGTGATCCTGGCGGCCCGTGATGACGCGGCCAGCTTTGTTGCCAGCCAAGGCGCAATTCGTGGCGCGCAATTGGAGGCCGCTTTGCAGCAGATTCATCAGCAGCAGCCAAGCCTGCAAGCGACTGACGCGCAGTTGGCACAGGCGATTCTGACTTACTGATGCACCTAGGTTTGCCGGCCTTGCCAGACAAGGTCGGCAAATTGGGTTAAACCGCAGGCGATCTTGCAACAAGACGCTCGCCATTGGCTCGAACTCACGCAGTCGCAGATTCCCCCTTTTTCCGCTCGCCCCCTCAGTGCTGCGCCAACGCCCAAGCCCCCGATAGGAACGAGT
>JAURXE010000616.1 GCA_030654635.1 Pseudomonas sp. | reverse complement strand
CGCCCCCAATGCCATCAACAGTGGCAAGGCGTGGCCGGTTAGCCACTGACTGGCCGCCCCGGTCAGCAGCGGCCCGAACAAACAACCCAAGCCCCACAACTGCGCGACATGGGCGTTGGCGCGCACCAGCGCATCGTCGCGAAAGTTCTCGCCAATCATGATCAGCGCCAGGGTAAATAGCCCGCCGGCGCTGGCGCCGAACACCACCAACAGCGGCCACAGCGCTTGCCCCTGCAGCAGCGGTGGAATGGCCAGACTAGACAGTGCCAGCACCGCGCCACAGCCGGCAAACAACCAGGCGCGCGACACCCGGTCGGCCAACCAACCAATCGGCAGCTGCAACGCCGCATCACCAATCACCACCACGCTGGCCATCAGCAAGGCATCCTGCTGGGTAAAGCCTTGCTGCAGGGCATAGATCGGCAGCAGCGTCAGCACCATGCCTTCGAAGGCGGCGAACAATGCCACTGCCCAGGCAATCGCCGGCAAGCGCTGGCAAAAGTCCAACACACCGCGGCCCGAGGCACTGCCTGGGTTAACTTGCGGCGCTCCGGTGCGGCCGAGCAACAGCAAAGAGCCGCCGATCAGCAACGCGGTGCCGAGCCAAAAACCCTGATCACCATCGGCGCCCAAGACGCTCAACAACAAAGGCCCGGACAGCTGGCTGAGCGCATAGCCGGTGCCATACAGGGCCACCAAGCGACCGCGCCAGGCATCCACCGCCAGTTGATTGATCCAGCTTTCGCCGAGGATAAACACCACGGTCAGGGCCATGCCGATCAGCAAACGCAAGCCCAGCCAGACTGGATAATTTTGCACCAGCGCCAGCAGCGCCACCGACACGGCGGCGCTGAGCAAAGAGCACTGCATCAAGCCAGTAGTGCCGAATTTGGCCGCCAAGCGCCCGGTCATGGCGGCGCCCAGCAACACGCCAATCGCCGGGGTGGCGGCCATTACACCAATGGCGAAGCTGTCATACCCCCAACTGGCCAGCCGCAACGACACCAGCGGCAGGGTCACACCCAGCGCCAGCCCGATACTGATGACCGCTGCACAGACGGCAAAATAAGTGCCCCAACGCATTGCCTGCTCCCTGCCTTTCGCTGGCCGTGCTGTAAAACAAAACGGCCGGGTCTCCTAGGAGACCCGGCCGCAGGTGTGGCTCGCCAGAGCCGGCCCCTCCTAAAAAGAGCGGACCTCAAAACAATATTGCTCAGCCTTACCTCGACCGAACACGCCACAAATCCAGATCTCCGGGGCTAAGGTCAGGCCAGGCGTCCCGGAGCTTTTAAGCGCAGCGTACTGCAGTACGTGAGCATTAAAAGCGAGGACGCAACGCAGCATGGCCGACGATCCGGAGATCGCCCCGATATCGTTAGAGCTTGATCCAGGTAGCTTTCAGCTCGGTGTACTTGTCGAAGGCGTGCAGCGATTTGTCGCGACCGTTGCCCGACTGCTTGAAGCCACCGAACGGTGCGGTCATGTCGCCGCCGTCGTACTGGTTGACCCACATGCTGCCGACCCGCAACGCCTTGGCCGCCAGGTGCGCCTTGGACAGATTGCTGGTCCAGATCGCCGCCGCCAGGCCGTAGATGCTGTCGTTGGCGATCTGAATGGCTTCCTCGGTGGTGTCGAAAGTAATCACCGACAACACCGGGCCAAAGATCTCTTCGGCGGCGATGCGCATGCTGTTGTGCACGTCATCAAATACAGTCGGCTCAACATACTGGCCGCCAGTCGCTTCCAGAGTGCGCTTGCCACCGCAG
>JAURXE010000314.1 GCA_030654635.1 Pseudomonas sp. | reverse complement strand
ACGACTGCCTGGCGCTGCTCGATCACTTGGACATTTCACAGGCGGTGTTTGGCGGTATGTCTCAAGGCGGATTTATCTCACTGCGCGCGGCGCTACTGGCGCCCGAGCGAGTGCTCGGGCTGGTGCTGATGGACACCCAGGCCGGCCCGGAAGAGCCAAGCAAGGTCGAGGGTTATCGGCAAATGATGCAAGGCTGGGCGAGCCACGGATTGAGCGAGGACGTGGCGCAGTTTATCGCCAACATCATCATTGCCGAGCCACAGGAAAACGCCAAATGGATCGCCAAGTGGCAGGCACTGAACGACCCGCAGGCCTTGCTGATGGCCACCGAATGCTTGCTACAGCGCGAAGACATTACTGATCGGCTGGGCGAGATCTCAGCGCCGGCACTGGTGATTCACGGCAGCCAGGACAACGCCATCCCGCTACCATTGGCGCAAACCCTGTGCGCCGGGTTAAGCGGCTGCGAAGCCTTGGTGTTGATCGAAGGCGCCGCCCATGCCGCCAACCTGACCCATGCCAGCGCGGTGAATCCGCCACTGCTGAGGTTTCTGCGTCGTTTGCAGACCGAATAGAGTTAGCCGACTCACCTCAACCGTCGGCAACTAGTCGGCTAATGCGCTGGCGGCAGACGGGCTGAGCATTTCAATCGGGCGAATCTCGAAATCGCGCAGCAGATAATCCATCCGCTGCGCATGGAACGCTTGCATATGCGGCAGCGCGGAATGGACCGCCAGATGCTCTTTGGACTGCCAGACCTCATAAAAGATAAACAGCGTCGGGTCCTGCTGATCGCGCAGCATGTGGTACTCAATGCAGCCCTCCTCTGCCCGACTCGCCGCGACATAGCCACCGAATAGCGCGGCAAAGGCCTCGGCTTTTTCCGGTTTGGTCTGGGCGTGCAAAATAAATCCGTACTGCTCGTTCATGGCTGAATGCTCTTATTGAGTAGGGCGGGCTCCAGCCCACCAGCAAGGGCGGTTAGCAGCAACGAGCTAAAGCTCACCCTACGAAACGCTACCTTTTTAGAACTTTACTGCAATAATTTGCTAGCCATTCATGCTTTTAAAGCAAATATCCTTTGTGCCCTTTGATGTTTTTCCGCGGGGCAGTTCGCTGTAGTCTGCCGGCCATTGCAACCTACCGGGATCGACCATGAAAAACGTATTACTACTCAACGGCGGCAAACAATTCGCTCATTCCAAGGGTCGCTACAACGCGACCCTGCATGAAGCCGCGCTGGGATTTTTTGACCGCGCCGGCTTCGACGTGAAAACCACCGAGATCGATGCAGGCTACGACCTGGCCGAGGAAGTGGCCAAGTTCCTCTGGGCCGACGTGATCATTTATCAAATGCCCGGCTGGTGGATGGGCGCACCTTGGACCGTCAAAAAGTATGTCGACGAAGTCTTTACCGAGGGCCACGGCAGCCTCTATGCCAGTGACGGCCGCACTCGCTCAGATGCCTCGCAAAAATACGGCAGCGGTGGCCTGTTGCAGGGTAAGCAGTACATGCTCTCGGTGACTTGGAATGCGCCGCAGCAGGCCTTCGATGACCCCGCGGACTTCTTTGCCGGCCAAGGCGTGGATGCGGTGTACTTGCCCTTCCACAAGGCCAACCAGTTCCTGGGGATGGACGGCTTGCCGACCTTTCTCTGCGTTGATGTGATGAAAGTGCCAGCCATCGAAGCCGATGTGGCGCGCTATCAGCAGCATTTGGCCCAGGTGTTTAACCTGGCGGATTAAACCCTGAGCACCAGGCGAATCACGCTTGGCGCCATTGGCCGCCGTCAGTGCTGCAGATGCCCGTAGAGCTTGGCGTACAGCCCACCGTCGGCGATCAGCTGATGATGTTCGCCTTCTTCGGCGATGCGCCCACCGTCGAACACCAGCACCCGATCGGCCTGTTTCACCGCCGACAGGCGATGGGCAATGATCAGCGTGGTGCGGCCACTCAAGAAACGTCCAAGCGCCTGATGCAGGGCGTATTCGGTGGCGGCGTCCAAGGCTGAGGTGGCCTCGTCGAGGATCACCACTTTCGGCTCGGCCAGGACCATCCGGGCAATCGCCAGACGTTGCCGTTGGCCGCCGGAGAGCCGCACGCCAGAGCGGCCGACCATGCTGTCCAAGCCTTGCGGCAAGACCCGAATGGCCGGTGCCAACTGGGCGATTTCCAGGGCGTGCCAGCAGGCCTCGTCGCTGCGTTCACGGCCCATGCACAGGTTGGCACGCACCGTATCGTTAAACAGCGCCGGGTGTTGCAGCACCACCGCGACGTTTTCGCGCACGGTGTCCAGGCCAATCGCCTGCTGGGTGGCGCCGGCATAGCTGATAGTGCCGGCCTGCGGCGTGTAGAGGCCAAGCAGCAGTTGCACCAAAGTGCTTTTGCCGCCGCCGCTGGCGCCGACGATGGCGACTTTTTCACCGGGGGCGATGCTCAGATTAAGGTCATCGAGCACCGGCTCGTCGTGATAGGCAAAACGCAGGCCGCGCACCTCGATACCGACCGTGGTCTGCCCCAGAAACGGGTCGATATGGCTCGGGTAGTGCGGCTCGTCATTGCGCGCCAGCAGCTCGTTGATTCGCGTCAGCGCACCACCGGCGGCGTAGTAGGCGTATTGCAAACTGAGCAGCTGTTCGACCGGCCCGATCATAAACCACAGGTAGCTGAACACCGC
>JAURXE010000595.1 GCA_030654635.1 Pseudomonas sp. | reverse complement strand
AGGCCGTTTGGTTAACCTGGGCAACGCTACCGGCCACCCAAGCCGGATCATGGACGGCTTTGAGCTGGTCTCGGCATTCAAAGATGGCATCAACGATGGCAGCCAAGACTGCGTAGACGCCGCCTTGCTGGGCAAGATCGACCTGATCGTGACCACCACCGGCAACTACAACGTCTGCGACTCGAACATGCTCAAGGCGCTGAAAAAGCGTGCCGTGGTGTGCAACATCGGTCACTTCGACAACGAAATCGACACCGCTTTCATGCGCAAAAACTGGGCCTGGGAAGAAGTTAAGCCGCAGGTACACAAGGTCCATCGCACCGGCCCGAACGACTTTGATGCGCAGAACGATGACTACCTGATCCTGCTGTCGGAAGGCCGTTTGGTTAACCTGGGCAACGCTACCGGCCACCCAAGCCGGATCATGGACGGCTCGTTCGCCAACCAGGTACTGGCGCAGATCCTGCTGTTCGGCGCCAAGTTTGCCGACCTGCCAGCCGCCGAGAAAACCGCACGCTTGACGGTCGAAGTGTTGCCGAAGAAGCTCGACGAGGAAGTCGCACTGGAAATGGTCAAGGGTTTTGGCGGCGTCGTCACCCAGCTGACCACCAAGCAAGCCGAGTACATCGGCGTGCCGCAGCAAGGTCCGTTCAAGCCCCACGCGTATCGCTACTAATAAAACGCCAAGTCCGTAGGGTGGGCCGCGCAACGGCGTAGCCCATCGACAACCTTGGCGGGTTACGCGCCGCAAATGCCACCGCGAGCCATGGCTTGGGTGGCAGCGGCGCTAACCCACCCTACGCCCAAGCCTGGCTTGTTTTAACTGGAAACCCCTATGTCTCAAGAACGCCGCTACAGCTTCGAGTTCTTCCCGACCAAGACCGACGCCGGCCATGAAAAACTCATGAACGTGGCGCGTCAGCTGGCCAGCTACAACCCCGATTTTTTCTCCTGCACCTATGGTGCCGGTGGCTCCACCCGTGACCGCACCGTGAACACCGTGCTGCAACTGGATGGCGAAATAAAGGTGCCGACCGCACCGCACCTGTCTTGCGTGGGCGACAGTGCAGAAGACCTGCGCAGCCTGCTCAAGCTGTATCAAAGCAACGGCATCAAGCGCATCGTCGCGCTGCGCGGCGACCTGCCTTCCGGCATGGGTATGGCCAGCGGCGAGATGCGTTACGCCAATGAACTGGTGGAATTTATCCGCAGGGAGACCGGCGATCATTTTCATATCGAAATCGCCGCTTACCCGGAGATGCATCCGCAGGCGCGCAACTTTGAAGATGACCTGGCCAACTTCGTGCGCAAGGCTAAAGCCGGCGCCGATAGTGCCATCACCCAGTACTTTTTCAATGCCGACAGCTACTTCTATTTTGTCGAGCGGGTACGCCAGATGGGCGTCGACATCCCGATAGTGCCGGGCATCATGCCAATCACCAACTACAGCAAGCTGGCACGCTTTTCGGATGCCTGCGGCGCCGAGATTCCACGCTGGATTCGCAAGCAACTGGAAGCCTACGCGGACGACATGGAGAGCATCCAGGCCTTCGGTGAGCAGGTTATCAGCCAGATGTGCGAGCGGCTCCTGGCCGGCGGGGCGCCGGGTTTGCACTTCTATACACTCAACCAGACCGAGCCTAGCCTGGCGATCTGGCATAACCTCAAGCTGTCGAACTGACACACGCGGCAGGCCCGGAGCGCTGGCCCAAGCGCTGCGCCCGTGCCGAGCAAGCCGATGGGTGGCCACTAGTCGCACAGCCACCTTGCTCTGTTATACTCCGGGCTCCCGTCAGGCTTGCGCCCGGACACTCGGCACCTTTGCCCAGTAGGACCGGTCGGGAGTGCTCTACCAGAGCGCCTCATGCCAGACACCATCGCCCTATCGAGCTAAGCTCGTTACTCAGACAGGATTACTCATGTCCTTTGCTTCCCTCGGTCTCTCCGAGGCTTTAGTCCGCGCCGTCGAGGCTGCCGGCTACACCGAACCTACACCAGTGCAATTGCGGGCCATCCCTGCGGTATTGCAAGGTCGCGACCTGATGGTAGCGGCCCAGACTGGTACCGGTAAAACGGGCGGCTTCGCCCTGCCCGTATTGGAGCGCCTGTTCCCAGGCGGCCACCCGGACCGCGAACATCGCCACGGCCCACGCCAACCCCGCGTACTGGTGCTAACACCGACCCGCGAATTGGCAGCGCAAGTGCACGACAGCTTCAAGCTGTATGCCCGCGATCTTAAGTTTGTCAGCGCCTGCATCTTTGGCGGCGTCGGCATGAACCCGCAAGTGCAGGCCATGGCCCGTGGCGTCGACGTTCTCGTCGCCTGTCCTGGCCGCTTGCTCGACCTGGCCAGCAAGGGCAGCGTTGACCTGTCGCGGGTCGAAACACTGATCCTCGACGAAGCCGACCGCATGCTCGACATGGGCTTTGTCCATGACGTGAAAAAGGTCTTGGCCCGCTTGCCGGCCAAACGCCAGAACCTGTTGTTCTCGGCGACCTTCTCGAAAGACATCACCGATCTGGCCGGCAAACTGCTGCACAACCCAGAGCGCATCGAAGTCACGCCGCCGAACACCACGGTTGAGCGCATCGAGCAACGGGTGTTCCGCCTGCCAGCCAGCCACAAGCGCGCCCTCTTGGCGCACTTGATTACCGCCGGCGCCTGGGAACAGGTACTGGTGTTTACCCGCACTAAACACGGCGCCAACCGCTTGGCCGAGTTTCTCGACAAGCATGGCCTGTCGTCGGTGGCGATCCACGGCAACAAGAGCCAGAACGCTCGCACCAAGGCCCTGGCTGACTTTAAAAGCGGTCAGGTCCGGATCTTGGTAGCCACCGACATCGCCGCCCGCGGTCTGGATATCGATCAGTTGCCCCACGTGGTCAACTTCGAACTGCCGAATATCGAAGAAGATTACGTGCACCGGATCGGCCGTACTGGCCGGGCCGGACGCAGTGGCGAGGCGATTTCCCTGGTCGCGCCAGACGAAGAGAAGCTGCTCAAAGGTATTGAGCGCATGACCAAGCAGAAAATCGCCGACGGCGACCTGCTCGGTTTTGACTCCAGCACCGTGGAAGCCGAGCGCCCAGAAGTGCGCGAACGTCCCGACGTGCGTGGCCGTGGCAGTCGTGAGCCGCGTGACCCGAACACCCCCAACGGTGGCGGCGAGCGGCATGGCGGCGGTCGTAAAGACAAAGGCAAAGACACCGGCAAGGACAAACCCGCCAGCCAGGGTCGCAGCCAGCCTGCCTCCCGCGAGCCACGTCAACCACGCAGCAGCGCCTCGGCGGCAACGCCACGGCCAACTCCGGTGCCGCGTCCGAGTGACGATCGCGCGCCGGACGAGTTCCGTGATGACGAAGTGGACAACTTCGGCAACCGCGCCGACTACGTCAGCCCGAACCAGAACAAGCAGCAAAACCGTGGTCGGCGTCCCGCCGCCAGCGGTCCAAGTGCGAGCAATGGCGTAGGTCAGCCAGCGCGTAGCCAGGACGGCAAACCCGCCCAAGGTCGTCGTCCGGCAGCAGCCGGTGGTCGTACCGGTGGCGGCGCCAGCGCCGGCGGTCAGGCCCGCAGTGGTGGTGGCGGTCGCGGCGGCCAATCGCGCAGCAGTGGCGCGGCACGTGATTCATCCCGTGGCGACTCGTCCCGTGGTGAGCCGCAACGCCAAGAACCGGCCGTCAAAAGCAGCCGCGACAGCCAGCCGGTGATTGTGCACAAAGAGTCCAAGCGTGATCGCTTGCCCACTCCCGAGCAGCTCGATCAACTGCCCAGCCGTCCACGCAGCGAACGCCCGGCACTGCTGACGCGTAACCGCGACACCCAGTAGTTCAGGCAATAAAAAACGCCGGG
>JAURXE010000593.1 GCA_030654635.1 Pseudomonas sp. | reverse complement strand
GCTCTCGACATACACCGAGGAGGTATAGAGGCCGAGAAAGCGGCACTCTTTAATGACTTTGCCCTTGCTGTCGATCTGCCGAATGGAGACGAAATCCGGATAGGCCGGACGGTGTACACGGCTGGGCAAGGAGGCCTTGGCAAAGGACAGCAACCGAGGTTCGCGCAGGTAATCGACGGCTTGCGGCTCGATATGCAGTTCGTCCTGCTGCAGACCGCGGCGCAGGGACTTTGACAAGCCCAGTAGCGCGGCCTCGTCATAGACCATCCGGCCGCCGTCTTGATCGGCCACCACGCTGAACTCTTCGTAACCCAGGAAGGTGAAGTGGTTGTCCAGCAACCAGCTCATAAAGACTTTGATTTCCGCCAGCTCGGCGCTATCAACGGCCGCCTTGCCCTTGTCGAGACCGGCCAACAGCGCTTGCGCGCGGGCCTGCATCGCGGGGAAATCCAGTACCGCCTGACGCACCTCATCGAGCACCTCTTGCAGGGCTTTCTCCAGGGTGCGCAACTCGCCGACATTGGCGCAGCGATCAATCTCCAGATAAATCAGCGACTCCTGTATCACGCCCTCGCCCTGACTGGACTTGACCAAGAGCTCCTGCAGGTCGCCATTGGCTTTGCGGCGTACGCTGAACACGTTGTTCTGTAAGGTATGAATGCTGTAACCGCGACGGTTCAGCTCCATGCGGATCGAGTCGACCAGAAACGGGATATCGCGGTGCAGCACTTCGACCGCGGTGTGGGTCGACTGCCAGCCGTGCTTTTCGTAATCGGGGTTGTACAGGCGAACTTGCGGCTGTTCATACTCGAAGTGCTCAAGCAAGCGCCACGCCGACAAGGTGCAACCAACTAGGTCCGAGAGTCGTCGTTCGGTCAACTCTTCAAGGGCGACTATGCCGAAAAACTGCTCAGCAAACAGATCCACTTGTGGAAGATCTTGCTCGCTGACGTGCGGTGCCAGTGCTGCTTGCAGTTGATGCTGGAAGTCGGCTTTGCTGGCCGCGGTGAAGAACGCCATGCTGTTACTCCGTTGGCTTGCTGTTTGATAGCCCAAGAGCCAAAGAGCCCAAGTGGCCGAGTTGCACTGCGCAGCGATGGATGCTGCGCAACCTGTTGTTCAACATTAGTTCAAGAACTAAATCACAGCTGTAGCGGTCTGAGATTGTTGCTAATAGGTACGGCCGCCGGATTGCTTTAAAGTGGCCACCTACAAGAACCTGATGCAACTCTCGACCAACCAGTCACATTTGCCAGAAGAGCTTACCGATGGAACACCGTGAGGCGCTTGTCGCGCTGCGACATTTTCTTTCAACTCAGATCCTCGGCCAGGAAAAACTAATCGAAAGGCTGCTGATTGCCTTGCTGGCCGACGGCCATGTGCTGGTCGAAGGCGCTCCGGGGTTGGCCAAGACCAAGGCGATCAAAGAACTCGCCGAAGGCATCGAAGCCGAGTTCCACCGCATTCAGTTCACCCCAGATTTGTTACCGGCCGACATCACCGGCACCGAAATCTATCGCCCGGAAACCGGCAGCTTCGTTTTCCAGCAAGGGCCGATTTTTCACAACCTAGTGCTGGCCGACGAAATCAACCGGGCGCCGGCCAAGGTGCAATCGGCGCTGCTGGAAGCCATGGCCGAGCGTCAGGTCAGCGTGGGTCGCAGCACCTATGCGCTGTCGCCGTTGTTTTTGGTGATGGCCACGCAAAACCCGATCGAGCAGGAAGGCACCTACCCGCTGCCAGAAGCCCAGCTCGACCGTTTCTTGATGCACGTGAAAATCGGTTTCCCGGATGCGGTGGTCGAACGCAAAATCCTCCAGCAGGCCCGCGGCGAAGCCCTGAACGGCGAAACCAAACCGGAGCACAAACTGACCCAGGCGGCGATCTTTGCCGCGCGCAACGAAATCCTCGGGCTGTACATGGCCGATGCGGTGGAGGAATACTTGGTGCAGTTGGTGATGGCCACCCGTACCCCGCTCAAGTTCGATCCCGAGCTGGCCGAATGGCTGACCTACGGCGCCAGCCCGCGCGGCTCGATTGCCCTCGATCGCTGCGCCCGTGCCCATGCCTGGTTGGCCGGGCGCGATTTCGTCAGCCCGGAAGATATTCAGGCGGTGTTCTTCGATGTGCTGCGCCACCGGATCATCTTGTCCTTTGAGGCCGAAGCCGCCGGCATCGACCAAGACCGCGTGCTACAGCGCATTCTCGACGTGGTTGCCGTTGCCTAAATGCAGTCCTTGATCGCCACGCCAGGCATCCAGGTCAGCCTCAATGAGCTGATCGAGATGCGTCACCGTGCCCGTGAGTTGCAGCTGTTTTCAACTAACGCCAAGCACAGCCCGCTGGCCGGCTTACACCACTCCAAGCTGCGCGGGCGCGGGGTCGATTTCGATCAAGTGCGGGTTTATCAGCCCGGCGACGATGTGCGTACCATCGACTGGCGCGTCACCGCACGCAGCCAGGTGCCGCACACCAAGGTCTTCCATGAGGAACGCGAGCGGCCGATTTATATCCTGGTCGAACAAAGCCGCCGGCTGTTTTTCGGCAGCAGCCTGATGTTCAAGTCGGTACTCGCCGCCCACGCTGCCAGCCTGATCGGCTGGGCCGCCCTCGGGCATAACGATCGGATCGGCGGTTTGGTGTTTGGCAACCAGCAACAACACGAAATCAAACCACGGCGCAGCAAGCAGAGTCTGCTGCAACTGCTCAACCGCTTGGTGCGCGCCAATCAAGCGCTGCACCAAGACCTGCAACTTGAACAAGACGATTTCAGCCTGGCCCTGCGCCGCGCCCGGGAAGTCTTACGGCCCGGCAGTTTGGCGATTGTGTTGTGTGATGAGCGGGCCTTATCGGACAGCGCCGAGCAGCAACTGACGCTGCTGGCCCGACACACCGACTTGCTGCTGCTGCCGCTGTCCGACCCGCTGGACCACGACTTGCCGGCCGCCGGTTTGCTGCGTTTTAGCCAGCGCGATGCCCAGCTGGAACTCGACACCCACAGCAGCGACTTACGCCTAGCCTATCGGCAAATGGGCGATGCACGCCGCGCCCGCTGGAAGCTGCTGGCACAAAAACTCGGCACCCCGCTAATGCCGCTAACCACCCAAAGTCCGCCACTGGAGCAGATCCGCGAACACCTGCAGGCGCTGCGCCCGAGAAAAAGCCGATGAATCCGCTCGATCAACTGCAACCCTTGATCGCCCCCGCCGCCATTCAATGGTGGCCGCCCGCTCCTGGCTGGTGGCTGCTGGCCGCACTGTTGCCGGTGCTGCTCTGGGGCCTGTGGCGTTTGCTGCGCAAGCTGCCCAAACAGCGCAAAAAGAATCGTGACCAACTTCCCCTTGACCCACTGCGCGCGGCCGCCTTGGCGGAGCTGGGACAATTGCCCAAGCCTTTTGATCAGCCTGCCGGGGTTTGGCTGCAGCAACTCAATGGCCTGCTCAAACGCCTGTGCCGCAGCCATTACCCGGACAATCACAGCCATACCCTCAATGGCCGCGCCTGGCTGGCGTTCCTCGACAGTCGCTGCCCGGCTGCCGGCCTGACCCGCTGGATGGTGCTGGTGGATGGCGCTTATCGGCCGCACTGCAAGCTCGATGACAAGGCCATCGAAGGCCTGAACCAATCGATTGAAATCTGGATTCGTAAACATGATTGAGTTCGCTCATGTTTGAATTTACTTG
>JAURXE010000589.1 GCA_030654635.1 Pseudomonas sp. | reverse complement strand
CACGACGTCAAGCGCATCAGCCTGGATGACAGCTTGATGCAGGAAGACAAAGAAGTGCTCGAAGATCTGATCGCTGCTGCAGTGAACGATGCTGTGCGCAAGATCGAGGCCAATAGCCAAGACAAGATGTCTGGCGTGACCTCGGGGATGCAACTTCCCCCCGGCTTCAAAATGCCCTTCTAGATTGTTCGTGCCGTCCATGCAGCGCGCATGGCGGCGTTGCCGTCGGGTTCGGAATCCTCATGTGCACTAGCACACTCCGGTTCCTCGCCCGTCGGCGTCTTGCCCTGCACACTGCCTGAACGGCCCGTTCCGCTCCCCGCATGTTTTGAGTGCCGCCCCATGAGCTTCAGCCCGTTGATCCGCCAATTGATCGATTCACTGCGTATTCTCCCCGGTGTCGGGCAAAAGACGGCGCAGCGTATGGCGCTGCAGCTGTTGGAGCGTGATCGCCATGGCGGTATGCGTCTGGCGCAGGCGCTGAGTTCGGCAATGGAGGGCGTTGGCCATTGCCAGCGCTGCCGAACCCTGTGTGAAGATGCGTTGTGCCCGCAGTGCGCCGACCCGCGCCGTGATGATGCATTGCTCTGTGTGGTTGAGGGGCCGCTGGAGGTGTTTGCCGTCGAGCAAACCGGTTATCGCGGCCGCTATTTTGTGCTCAAGGGTCATCTGTCACCGTTGGATGGTTTGGGCCCTGAAGCCATTGGTATTCCTGAGTTACTGACGCGGATTCAGGCCGGCAGTTTCAGCGAAATCATTCTGGCCACTAATCCCACCGTCGAGGGCGAAGCCACGGCTCACTACATCGCCCAGATGCTTAATGGCAAAGGCCTGTCACTCACCCGGATTGCCCATGGCGTGCCTTTGGGCAGCGAGCTGGAGTTGATTGATGGCGGTACTTTGGCCCATGCCCTGGCTGGGCGCCGGCCAATGGGCGAATAAACCGCTGTTGAGCTAGGCAGGCTAGGGCTGCTTTTAGTCGGCGTAAATGGCTTGAGTGATGGCGCTAATAGTGTCTTGAATACCAAGCAAGCGCTTGGTAAGGTTTCTCCACCTCGGCTGGAGTTTGCCCATGTCTGCCTATCAAGAATATTTCAACCCTGATCATCAGTTGCTGCGCGATGCGGTACGGCGTTTCGTCGAACGGGAAATCATGCCTTTCGTGGCTGAATGGGAAGAGGCTGAAAGCTTTCCCCGTGAGCTGTATGCCAAGGCTGGCGCCGCCGGGATTCTTGGCATCGGTTACCCGGAAGAGTTTGGTGGCAGCCATGCCGGCGATCTGTTCGCCAAGGTGGCAGTCAGTGAAGAGCTGATGCGCTGCGGCTCCGGTGGCTTGGTGGCGGGTTTGGGGTCGCTGGATATCGGCTTGCCGCCGGTGGTCAAGTGGGCCAAGCCAGCGCTGCGCGAGCGCATAGTGCCGCATGTGCTGAGCGGCGAGAAAATCATGGCCTTGGCGGTGACCGAGCCGTCCGGTGGCTCGGATGTGGCCAGCCTCAAAACCCGCGCGGTGCGCGACGGCGATTATTACCGCGTGACGGGCAGCAAAACCTTTATCACCAGCGGCGTGCGCGCCGACTATTACACCGTGGCGGTGCGCACCGGCGGTGAAGGTTTCGGCGGCGTCAGCTTGCTGCTGATCGAGAAGGGTACGCCGGGATTCAGCGTCGGTCGCTCACTGAAGAAAATGGGTTGGTGGGCCTCGGATACCGCCGAGCTGTTTTTCGATGATTGCCGGGTGCCGGTCGAAAACTTGATCGGCGCGGAAAACATGGGCTTTGCCGGAATCATGGCGAATTTCCAGAGTGAGCGTTTGTCGCTGGCGATCATGGCCAACATGACCTCCCAGTTAGCACTGGAGGAGGCGCTGAAGTGGGCCCGCGAGCGCGAAGCCTTTGGCAAACCTATCGGCAAGTTCCAGGTGCTTAAGCATCGGCTGGCCGAGATGGCCACGCAATTGGAAGTGTCCCGCGAGTTCACCTACCGGCAAGGTGCGAAGATGGCCGCCGGCAAGAGCGTGATCAAAGAAATCTCCATGGCGAAGAACTTTGCCACCGACGTGTCCGACCGCATCACCTACGACGCCACGCAAATCCTTGGCGGCATGGGTTTTATGCGTGAAAGCCTGGTGGAGCGGCTGTACCGCGACAACCGCATTCTGTCGATCGGCGGTGGTTCGCGGGAGATCATGAACGAGATCATCAGCAAGCAGATGGGCTTGTAACGGTCGTAGCTTGTTTGTGTGAGCCAATGGTAGTTTTCACGTAGGGTGGGCTTCAGCCCACCAAGAATGCAGCGTTCAGAGGCGGTGGGCTGAAGCCCACCCTACGAAATAGCGT
>JAURXE010000578.1 GCA_030654635.1 Pseudomonas sp. | reverse complement strand
AGGTGCAACCTTTGATGACCAGTTATTGGCGGTCAGCGGTAAAGTACTCCACGCCCTCGACACCTAATCCAGGAGACCTTATGCGGCGCGTCTTATTGTTGCTTGTTAGCGCTTTTAGCGTATTTAGCCTGACAGCCCAAGCGATTGAGCTAAAACCTTTCACCGCCAGCTACACCGCCGACTGGAAGCAGTTGCCGGTCAGCGGTACCGCCGAACGCAGCCTCGAACGTCTACCGGACAACCGCTGGCAGCTCAATTTCGAAGCCGCCATGCTGGTTGCCAGCCTCAGCGAAGTCAGCACCTTTCGGGTCGAGAACAACAACTTTCTGCCACTGACCTATCGCCTTAATCGTGGTGGCCTGGGCAAGAGCAAGAAGGTTGAACACGATTTCGACTGGACCGAAAAACAAGTCATCGGCAGTGATCGCGGTGACTCGGTACGCTTGCCGCTAAACCGTGGCCTGCAAGACAAATCGACTTACCAGCTGGAGTTGCAGTTCGACGTTGCCGCCGGCAAACAAAGCATGAGCTACCAGGTGGTGAACGGCGACGAGATCGAAACCTATGACTTTCGCGTGCTCGGCCCCGAGCGCGTGCGCACTGAAGCCGGTTTGATCGACGCGATTAAAGTTGAACGGGTACGCGACCCAACCAAGAGCAACCGCAAAACCGTACTCTGGTTTGCCAAAGATTGGGACTACTTGCTAGTGCGCCTGCATCAGGTCGAAACCGACGGCAAGGAATACCAGATCATGCTCAAAGACGGTCAAGTTGATGGCAAAACCGTTAAAGGGCAGAAGGAATAAGCGCTTTAATTTGCGCAATAAAAAACCGGACTTAGTCCGGTTTTTTATTGCGCAGGCTTTATGCCTTTACCACATCAGATCATCCGGCACTTGATAGGCCGCGTAGGGATCGTCGGCATCCGGCGCTTGCGTTGGGGTATTGAGTAAGATGACCCGGCGCGGATCGCGCTCTTGGATCTTCAGCGCAGCTTCACGAGGGATCACTTCATAGCTGCCGCCATGCTGGACTATGGCCAGCGAGCCGTGGCTGAGCTTGTCGCGCATCAGCTTGTTGACCGACAGGCGCTTGACCTTCTTGTCGTCGACGAAGTTGTAGTAGTCCTCGGTGGTCAGCTTGGGCAGGCGCGAGATTTCGATCAGTTGCTTGATCTGCGCGGCGCGGGCCTTTTGCTCGACTTTCTCTTGCTGCTGGCGATTTAACAGTTGATCACGCTCAACCTTCTCGGCCTTGGCTTGCAGGGCGGCTTGCTGCTGCGAGTCGTCGACCGCGACCTGGCCTTTGTGCTCCAAGCGTTTTTGTTTTTGCTGATCTTTGCCGACCTGTTTGGCCTGCTTCTGGCTGACCAGCCCAGCTTTTAGCAGCTGATCGCGAAGAGAAATACTCATAACCTAAGCCTTACCAATAAAGTTTAAATGTCGGCGAGTAACCCAGCGCTCGCCCTACGCCTCTACATCTATTCAGCCGACAGCGCCT
>JAURXE010000569.1 GCA_030654635.1 Pseudomonas sp. | reverse complement strand
GTAATAGGCCCAGAAACTGCCCAGCAGGATGCCCAGCGTCAGGAACACCCAGGCCAGCAAGGTCCATGGCCGCGACCACTTGGCCCAGGCAGCATCCAGTTGCCCCCCCAGCAGAGCAGCAATCGCAAAAGCAAACGCCACCGAAAAGCCCACGTACCCCATGTACAGCAAAGGGGGGTGAAAGATCATCCCTGCATCCTGCAGCAGCGGGTTCAGGTCCTGCCCGTCAGGCGGGGCAGGCAAAGACCGCTCGAAGGGGTTGGACGTCAACAGCGTGAAGCTCAGGATGCCCACGCTGATCAGACCCAGCACGGCCAGCACGCGCGAGACCGTGACAACCGGCAAACTGCGGCTGAAAATCGCCACGGCCACGGTCCAGCCTGAGAGCATCAACTGCCACAGCAAGAGCGAGCCTTCATGCCCGCCCCAGGCGCCGGCTATTCGAAAGTGCACCGGCAGCAGCGAGTTGGCGTTGCCAGCCACATACGCCACCGAGTAATCGTTGCGCACAAAGGCACTGATCAGCATGCCAAACGCCAGCACCACAAACAACAACTGCCCCGCGGCCAGAGGCCGGGCCAGGCTCATCCACCGCTCTTGCGCCCGATAGGCACCCCACAAGGGCAAGCTGCCCAACAAGATGGACAGGCCCAAGGCCAGGATCATCGAGATCTGTCCCAACTCCGGGATCATGGCTGTCCCTTCTGAGGCTCGCCAGCACGGCCCGCCTTGCCCTGCTCGAGCGCATAGGCGGCTTCTGGCGGCATGTAGTTTTCATCGTGCTTGGCCAGCACCTCATCGGCGATTAACACGCCATCGCTGTTGAGCTTGCCCAAGGCGACGATGCCCTGCCCTTCACGAAACAGATCCGGCAGGATGCCGCGATAGCGAATGGTGACGTTTTTGACAAAATCGCTGACCACAAACTCAACGTCCAGCGAGTCGCCGGAGCGCTTGAGCGATCCCTTCTCGACCATGCCGCCGGCCCGAATGCGGGTATCTGCCGGTGCCTCGCCATTGGCGATCTGCGTCGGCGTGTAGAACAGGTTGATGTTCTGCTGCAGGGCGCTCAGGGCCAAGCCAACCGCAATAGCCACACCGGCGAGAATGGCCAGAATAATCAACAGACGTTTTTTGCGCAGCGGATTCACTTCAACTCCTCACGGCGCAAACGGCGCGCCTGTTCTTGCAAATAACGACGTTTAGCCAGTAGCGGCACGCCCACATTAAACGCCAGCACCAGCAAGCTAATGCCATAGGCCGACCAGACATAGACACCATGATTGCCCATGGCAACAAAGTCGGCGAAGGATGCGAAATTCATGAGCGCTGCTCCGCCACGGCTTTAATTTCCGCCTTGGCCCAGCTACTACGGGCCTCGCGTTTAAGCACCTCGAGGCGCATGCGCATGAGCAGCACACAGCCAAAGAAGCAGTAGAAGCCCAGCACCATAATCAGCAGTGGCAGCCACATTTCCGCTGGCATCGCCGGTTTTTCAGTCAGTTTAAAGGTGGCGCCCTGATGCAACGAGTTCCACCAATCCACCGAGTATTTAATGATCGGGATATTGATCACCCCGACTATCGCCAGCACCGCACAGGCCTTGGCCGAACTGTCGCGGTTGCTGATCGCCTGGCCGAGGGCGATCACGCCAAAATACAAAAACAGTAAAATCAACATCGACGTCAGCCGCGCATCCCACACCCACCAAGCGCCCCAAGTAGGCTTGCCCCAGATGGCGCCAGTGACCAAGGCGATCACCGTCATCCAGGCGCCAATCGGCGCGGCGCACTGCAAGGCGACATCGGCCAGCTTCATCTTCCACACCAGCCCCACCACCCCGGCCACCGCCAGCATGATGTAGCACGACTGCGCCAGCATGGCGGCCGGCACATGGATGTAGATAATGCGGAAACTGTTGCCCTGCTGGTAATCGGCCGGCGCAAAGGCCAAGCCCCAGACCAAGCCCACAGCGATCAACAGGGCGGCGGCCAACGCCAGCCACGGCAACCAACGGCCACTGGTTTGGTAAAACCATTTCGGCGAGCCGAGCTTGTGAAACCATGTCCAATTCATATCAATATAAACTCGTCATTCAGCCACGCTGATGGTCAAGCCAGCAGCAATGGCAAAAGGGCTCAGGGTTATCGTCAGCATCGTCAGGCTGGCCATCCATAATAAATAGCCGCCAGTGGGCAGACCTTGCAGCGCCGCCTGCAACACACCGCTGCCAAGAATCAGTACCGGGATATACAGCGGCAAAATCAACAACGCCAACAGCAAACCACCGCGTTTTAGACCGACGGTTAAGGCGGCGCCAACTGCACCGAGCAAGCTCAGCACCGGCGTGCCCAGCAGCAACGACAACAGCAAAGTGGGCACGCAGCGCCCCGGTAAGCCGAGCATCAACGCCAGCAAGGGTGACAACAGTACCAAGGCCAAACCGGAAAACAGCCAGTGTGCCAGCACCTTGGCCAACACCAGTAGCGCTAAAGGGTGCGGCGAAACGACCCACTGCTCCAGCGAGCCGTCCTCGAAATCACTGCGAAACAGGCCATCGAGCGACAGTAACACCGCCAGTAAAGCGGCCACCCAGAGCAGGCCAGGCGAGAGGGTTTGCAGCAGCTGGCTTTCCGGCCCAACGGCCAGCGGGAACAGCGCAATCACGATGGCAAAAAACACCAGCGGATTGGCCAGCTCTGCCGGGCGGCGAAACAACAACCGCGCCTCACGGGCCAGCAATAAACTAAACACGTTACTCATGCGGCCCCCAGCAGCAGCTCGACGTAGCCAGCCGGCTTGACCTCAAGGTGGTGATGCGTGGTGAGGATGACGATACCGCCCTGCTCGCAATGGCTGGCCAAATGCTGCTCCAACTGGGCGACCGCCTGTTTGTCCAGAGCGGTAAAGGGCTCATCGAGAATCCACAACGGCGGCGCATTCAGATACAAGCGCGCTAACGCCACGCGCCGCTGCTGACCGGCTGAAAGGGTATGACAAGGTACGTCTTCAAAGCCGCGCAAACCGACTGCCGCCAGCGCCGCCCAGATTGCCGCACGTTCGGCGGGATGCTGCAAGGCGCACAACCAGGCGAGGTTTTCTTCCGCCGTGAGCAGGCCTTTGATACCGGCAGCATGGCCGATCCACAGCATGCTCGCGGCCAGCTGCGCCCGCTGCTGCGCCAGGGGTTGGCCGTGCAAAAGAATCTGTCCGGCAGTCGGCTGCATCAAGCCGGCCAACAACCGCAACAGGCTGGTTTTACCGCTACCATTGGGCCCGCTGACCTGCAGCATTTGCGCAGGCTGCAGGCTCAGCTCAAGCTGGCTAAACAAGATCCGCCAATCCCGCTCGCAGGCGAGCGCCACGGCTTGAATAAATGGACTGGTCACGGCTACCTGTCTGTTAGGTTGAGGGGGCGTTCAAGTTGAGGCTAGGGTTGGCCGCTATACTGCTACAAGCAATCGCAGCCGACCCGGACGGGGCGGCATTATACATGCCCGGCCTAGCGCTTCGAAGCAGGCATTTTCGACAGGTTGTAACCCGATGACGGCCGAAATCAGCAGCCCTCGCCCGCTGCCACCTACAACCACAGTGGTGCGCCCCAATGCCACCGAGCAGGCGATCAAACTGCTGCAGCCCTTAGAGGGTCTGCTGGCGATTGGCGAGAGCGCCAAAGCTGAAGTCATCGCCCTCAAAGAAGTGGCGCAAAGCTTTCAGTTGCTACTCAAGCTAACCCTCGCCAACGGCCAGCAAAGCACAGTGCAAGCCAACAGCAATCGCCCCCTCGCCCAAGGCACCGCCCTGGCCGTGACCGCACTGTCGCAAACGCGCCTGAGTATTGCGCTGCTAGCGCCGCAAGGCCCATTGCAGAGCCTCGATCTTGATCAATTACCGCTGGGCACCCTGCTGCAAGCCAAGGTTATCAGCAGCGAACAGCTGCTCTCCAGCAAGGCGCAGAGCCTCTACAAGGTCGTAGTCAACCTGCTCAACAGCCCCCTGGCGGGGACTAAACTCAGCCTCGAAACGCCTTTAGCACTGCCCGTGGGCAGCCTGCTCAGCGCACAAGTGAAAGGTGCCCAAGCCTTGAGTTTTCTACCCATGAGTGGACGACTCGATCAGCTCGAGCTGAGCCAACAGCAGCAAACCCAGCAAGGCCGCCAAGGCTCCCTAGAGGGATTGCTGAAAAACTTGCAGAATCTGACCGCCACAGGGACGGCCAGCACTCCCGGCAGTGCGCTTCCCGAGGCGCTGCGCGGCAGCATCGAAAAACTGCTCGGCGCCCTGCCAGATATGCAGCAGATGAGCAGCGCCAAAGGCGTAGCACAAGCCTTAGCGGACAGCGGCGTGTTTCTCGAGGCTAAGTTGCTTGAGGGTAAATTACCGGCGCTGACTCAGGACCTGAAAGCCAACCTGCTGCGCCTGGTCGCCCAACTCCTGCCCGCCTTGCCCGGCGCCACCAACGCCGCGCTACTTGCCAGTGGCAGTCAGGGCAGCCTGACGCAGGCACTGCCGATGTTCGTGCGCAACCTGCTGGGCAATCTCGGCCAGGCCGGCTCACGCCAGCAAGTCGGCAATTTTCCGCTGCCAACACGACTGCTGCAAAACCTGGAAGCCGATGGCGACCTGGAAAACCTGCTACGTCTCGCGGCCGCCGCCGTATCACGGCTGCAAACCCATCAGCTGTCGAGTCTGGCACAAACCCAGATAGGCCCGGAAGGTAATTTACTGACCACCTGGCAACTGGAAATACCGATGCGCAATCAGCAAGAGCTGGTACCTGTGCAAGCCAAAATACAACGTGATGAGAGCCCCAAAAAAAGCGCCAAAGAACCCGCAGAAACCCTTTGGCGGGTTGAACTGGCCTTTGATCTGCCGCCATTGGGGCCACTGCAAGTGCAGGCGCAGTTGGCCCGCGGCAGCGTCTCGAGCCAGCTCTGGGCCGAACTGCCGAGCACCGCCAACTTGATCGCTAGCGAGCTGAACCATTTACGGGAGCGCCTGACTGACGCTGGCTTGAATGTTGGTGAGCTGGCCTGCCGCCAAGGCACCCCGCCACAAGGTCAACGCACTAGCCTCGAACAACGCTGGGTGGATGAAACCGCATGAAACACCAAGCCCCACGCCAAGCCATCGCCCTGAGCTACGACGGCAACAGTGCACCAAGCCTGACTGCCAAAGGCGACGACCAACTGGCCGAAGCCATACTTGCCATCGCCCGCGAATATGAAGTGCCGATTTACGAAAACGCTGAACTGGTGCGCTTGCTCGCACGCCTCGAGTTGGGCGATGCGATACCCGAGGCGCTGTACCGCAGCATTGCCGAAATCATTGCTTTTGCCTGGTACTTAAAAGGCAAATTTCCCGCCGATTTCGATCCCGCGCAAGCTGGCCAGCCGCCCTTCAATAACCCGCAGCGTTAGGCAACCGAACAAGCTCGTCAAATGGGAAAGGCATGCCGGGTTTAGCTTAAAAAAGGATTGCCAGAGGCAAAGATGGGGCGAGGATTTTCAGGCTTTGGAGCGATGTAACTTGCGCACCAACTCAGCCTCGGCGGTGCTCAAGCCACAGGACTGCGTCAGTTCATCGACGCTGGCGCCAAGCCCAGCCAAACGCGCGGCCTGGGTAAAGGACAAACTATTGGGGTCACGCTGCTCGATCTGATTAAGCTTGTCGGGCAGCGGCGCCACTACGCGGCGCAGCTCATGCAACTCTTCACCCATGCGGACACTGCCGGTCAGGTAAGCATCCAAGCGGCGCGCCAACTCTTTGCTGCGTTGATCGCGCTGACTATCGCGCTCGGCCTGCAACAGTGCCTGCTGGCGCTGACTGAGTATCAGCCACAAGCAGGTACCCGCCAACAAGACGCAAAAGACCGCGAGCGCAACAACCGCCACTTCAAGCATGGGTTAGAAGTTCTCCATGTCCGACCATTCTTCTTCAGACATCATTTTGTCGAGCTCAACCAAAATCAGTAGCTCGCCATTCTTGTTGCACACGCCTTGAATAAACTTGGCCGACTCATCGTTGCCAACGTTAGGCGCAGTTTCAACTTCAGATTGGCGCAGATAAACCACCTCGGCCACGCTGTCGACCAAGATACCGACCACTTGCTTGTCGGCTTCAATAATCACGATCCGGCTATTGTCGGTAATCGAGGCGGAATACAAACCAAAACGCTGACGGGTGTCGATTACCGTCACCACGTTACCGCGCAAGTTAATAATGCCCAGCACATAGCTCGGCGCACCCGGTACTGGAGCGATCTCGGTATAACGCAACACTTCCTGAACCTGCATCACATTGATGCCGTAGGTTTCATTGTCCAGACGGAAGGTTACCCACTGCAGAATGGGATCTTCGGAACCGTGTGCTGAGCTTTTATTCATGTTCAGAGCCTCATCAAAAACCGCATTCAGCGGCATACGCGGGTGCCGCGCTGTTATCACTATAGAGCCTTGCACAGGCAAGGCGCCGCTATCGACTAATGTAATTGTCCATTAACCATACGCTTCGCCGCCCCGCTGGCAATTAACTCCGCCAGAACTGCCACATCAAGCAACGCACACATATGCTCAATCACCGTGCCGGCCAGCCAAGGCCGCTGGGTACGCTGGCCGCGCCACTTGACCGCCTCGGGGTCAAGCCGAATCGAGCGACTCACCTGGTGCACGGCCAAGCCCCACTCGTAGCCTTGCACTGAGATCACATAATGCAAACCCTCGCGAAACTCGTCGCGGTAGCGATCCGGCATGACCCAACGTGCCGTATCGAGCACCTTCAGATTGCCATTGGCGGTCGGCAAAAGGCCCAAAAACCAATCTGGCTGGCCGAACAACGGGGTCAGTTCCTGGCCGGCCAGCGAGTAGATAGTCCCAAGACACACCAATGGCACTGCCAGCGTTAGCCCCGCCACATCAAACAGCAAACACTCAAAGGGTTCTTGCGCCCAGCTTGGCGCTCCACCTGCGGGCTGCAATACCGATGGCACTGCAGGTTGCAAAGCAGTCGCTGGTTGCTCAGGCGCAACCAACAGAACATCGACCTGCACCGGCATCACCTGCGGCAGCGAAACCATCGGCGGTTCTGGCTCACTGACCCGGACGACGGGCGCCTGCGCTGCGACGCTGTGCAGGCGTGCATCACGGACCTGCTCCTCCAGCACTGCAGTTTCGAATTCATCCAGGCTGACACTGTCCGCTAATTCGGCGGCAGCATCCTGCAACAAGGCATCCAGATAGGACATCAAGGCCAGTTGTGGGCGAGTTGCAGTGGCTACCGGGCGACTCATAGAACATTTCCGTTAAAACAGTCTTTACAGCCTATCGGCCAAATACCGGACAAACTTGAACAATCATGGCCGACGCCCATCTCAAGCTACCTGTGTACTGGGCTGCAACGCCAGCAACTGTTTGAGCAGCGCCCGATAAGCCAGCACTGCCCGGCAGCCTGAGTCAAATTGCGAAGGCGTAAGCCCGGCACGACTGGCATCGCGCAGGCGCGTATCGACGGGAATGTAGGCCGGCCAAAGGTTCTCTGGGTAGCTATTGCGCAGCACCCGTAAAGTGCTCATGGAGGCTTGGGTACGTCGATCAAATAAGGTTGGCACTATCAGATAAGGCAACGCCTGTTTGCGCGAGCGGTTGATCATCGCCAGGGTATTGACCATCCGCTCCAGCCCCTTAACCGCAAGGAACTCAGTCTGCACCG
>JAURXE010000564.1 GCA_030654635.1 Pseudomonas sp. | reverse complement strand
GCCGGGACAATGCCGTCGATACCCTCGACGCACATCTACGTCAGTACAGCCTCGACACCCAGGAAGGGCTGATGCTCAAGTGCCTGGCCGAGGCTTTGCTGCGGGTGCCTGACGCGGCCACCGCCGATGCGCTGATTCGCGACAAACTCAGTGCCGCCGAGTGGGAACGTCATCTGGGCCAGAGCGACAGCGTGCTGGTCAATTTCGCCGCCTGGGGCCTGGTGTTGACCGGCAAGGTGGTCGACCCGCAAACCGCTGATGGCCGGCCGAAAAACGTGCTGGGCAAGCTGATCAAACGCTCCGGCGAGCCGGTGATTCGCGCCGCGATGAACCAGGCGATGAAGCTGATGGGCAAGCAGTTCGTGCTCGGCCGCAATATCAGCGAAGCGCTGAAAAATGGCCGGCCGTGCCGCGAGCAGGGCTATAGCTACTCCTTCGACATGCTCGGCGAGGCAGCGTTGACCGCTGCGGATGCCGAGAAGTACATGGCCGACTACCGCAAGGCCATCGACACCGTCGGCGCCGAGCCACAAGTCGGTCCAGGCCCCAAGCCGTCGATCTCGATCAAGCTCTCGGCCCTGCACCCACGCTACGAAGTGGCGCAGCGCGAGCGAGTGCTCACCGAGCTGTTCGCCAATGTCCGCGAGCTGGCCATCCGCGCCCGTGCCCTGAATGTCGGCATCGCCATGGACGCCGAAGAGGCCGACCGCCTCGAGCTGTCGCTAGAGCTGTACGAAAAACTCATGCGCGATCCGGCCATTGCCGGCTGGGGCGAGATCGGCCTGGTGATCCAGGCCTACTCCAAGCGCTGCCTGCCGGTGCTGGTCTGGTTGACCTTATTGGGCAAGGAACTCGGCGCCAAGATGCCGCTGCGCCTGGTCAAGGGCGCCTACTGGGACAGCGAGATCAAGTATTCGCAGCAGCAAGGGCTGGACAGCTACCCGGTGTTTACCCGCAAGGAAGGCACCGACACCTCCTACCTGGCCTGCGCCCGTTACCTGCTCAGCGAGCACACCCGTGGGGTGATTTACCCGCAGTTCGCCAGCCATAACGCCCACACCGTCAGCTGCATTCTGGCCCTGGCCGAGGCAGCCAAGGCCGAGTCGGGCGAGGCGCGCGAGTTCGAGTTCCAGCGCCTGCATGGCATGGGCGATGCGCTCTACGACACGGTCTTGGAAAAGCACCGCAAGAATGTGCGCATCTATGCCCCGGTCGGCGCCCACAAAGATTTGCTGCCCTATCTGGTGCGTCGCTTGCTGGAAAACGGCGCCAATTCCTCCTTC
>JAURXE010000558.1 GCA_030654635.1 Pseudomonas sp. | reverse complement strand
CTTGACGACCATAGAGAATTGGAACCACCTGATCCCATCCCGAACTCAGTAGTGAAACGATTCATCGCCGATGGTAGTGTGGGGTTTCCCCATGTGAGAGTAGGTCATCGTCAAGCTTAAACACCAAACCCCTGATCATCGAAAGATGGTCGGGGGTTTGTCTTTGCGCGCAGAAAAGTTTCTTATTTATACTACGTGCAGGCAGAATGTGCGCCTATAGATTGCTGTCCTTTTGAGTGTTAACTGATGGTCGATTCAGTGGAGCTACAGCAGTTAGTGGACCTGCCGCTTGAGGAGCTAGTGGGCTGCCATGAGTGCGACATGCTGTTGCGCAAGCCACAGCTGGCTACCGGTGATAGGGCCGAGTGTCCGCGTTGTGGCTTTGTGTTGTATAGCCATAACCATCAAGTTATTCGTCGTAGTCTTGCGCTGGTTCTTGCAGCTTTGTTGTTGTACATTCCGGCAAACTTCTTACCGATTATGCAGATAAACGTTCTTGGGCAAAGCTCCGAAGATACGATCTGGAGTGGCGTACTGAGTTTGTATGATGCCGGTGGCCTGCTTAAAAGCATTGCATTGGTGGTGTTTCTTTGCAGTATGGTTATTCCGCTGATCAAGTTATTGATTCAGTTGTTGGTGCTCTTAAGTATTCGTCTGAATCTTGGTCGGGGTTACGGATTATTGCTATATCGCATGTACCATCATCTGCGGGAGTGGGGCATGCTTGAAGTGTATTTAATGGGGATTTTAGTTTCCATTGTTAAATTGATTGATATCGCTTCACCCACCTTAGATTTCGGATTGGCTTGTTTTGTTGCCTTGCTCTTGGTTCAGGTCTGGCTGGAGGTGACTATGGAGCCACATCAGATTTGGGAGGCCTTGTCTGGGGAGGATTCACATGCGAGCCATTGATGCGGGAATTTTGATTTGTGTGGAATGTCACCAGTTAAACCGGCAAGTCCCGGATAGTACCGGGCAGAACTGTACCCGCTGTGGGGCGCGGGTGCATGCACGGCGCACCGACAGTTTGCGGCGGACTTGGGCGTTACTGGTGACTGCTGCGCTGATGTATATCCCGGCTAATTTTTTACCGATAATGACAGTTTATTCGCTTGGCAAAGGGCAACCGGATACCATCATGTCGGGGGTTATTGAGTTGATTCATTACGATATGGTGCCTATTGCCTTGGTGGTTTTTGTTGCCAGTATATTGGTGCCGACTTTCAAGTTGGTTGGTTTGAGCTTGTTACTCTATTCCGTCGAACGACATCAACCCTTGTCAGCACGGCAGCGTGGCTGGATGTATCGCTTTATTGAGTGGATTGGTCGTTGGTCTATGCTGGATATTTTCGTTATTACGATATTGGTGGCCCTGGTTAACTTCGGCAGCCTTGCCAGCATTGAGGCCGGTTTTGGCGCTGTGGCGTTTTGCAGCGTGGTGATCTTGACCATGTTGGCGGCGGTAACTTTTGATCCTCGTTTAATTTGGGATAATACGGAGTCTGACAGCGATCATGAGTAACATACCAATGGCCAAGACCCGCCCGGCGTCTAACTGGTCGGCAATCTGGGTGCTGCCTTTAGTGGCTTTATTGATCGGCTCTTGGCTCGGTTGGCAGGCGTATCAAAAGGCTGGTATCGAAATAAAAATAGTATTTGCAACTGCTGAGGGTATTCAGGTTGGGAAAACTGAGTTTCTATACAAGGGTATGACTATTGGTAAAGTAACAGCTATGGATTTTGCCATGGATGGTAAAGACAGGGGGGTCACGGCAACGCTGGAAGTAGATAAGCGTATTGAGCCGTATCTAGTATCCAGTACTCGTTTTTGGCTAGTTAAACCCAGCGTTAGCCTCGCGGGAATTACCGGTCTAGATACTTTAGTATCCGGTAACTACATAACTGCCAGCCCTGCTATGGGTGGTGAGCCAAGACGTGAATTTGTTGCGCTTAATGATGTGCCGCCGCTGGCTGAAAGTACGCCTGGATTACACATTACGCTTAAGTCGGAACGTCTAGGTTCGCTTAATCGAGATAGCCCAGTTTTTTACAAGCAAATTCAGGTCGGTCGGGTGCGTAGTTATGCACTGGCCGATGACAGTAAAAGCGTCAATATTAAAGTTTTTATTGAGCCGGAATACGCCGCACTAGTTCGTAAGCACACACGTTTTTGGAATGCGAGTGGCGTGACTGTCGATGCCTCGCTTAGCGGTATTAAAGTACGGACTGAATCGTTGGCCAGTATCGTCGCCGGGGGGATTTCTTTTGCTACCCCGGATAATCGCGCGGACAGTCCGCCGACAGATCCGAGCCTGCCGTTTCGTTTGTATAACGACTTTGAGGAGGCTCAGGCCGGATTTAAAGTTATGGTTAATTTTTCCAGCTATGACGGGTTAAGTGCCGGGAGCACGCCGGTTCTGTTTAACGGTGTGCAAGTTGGTTTGTTAAAAAAACTTAAGGTCAGTGATGATCTGGTTAGTGCCAACACCGAATTATTAATGGATCCGCTCGCGGAAGATTACATGACCGAGGGCGCTGACTTTTGGCTGGTTAAGCCATCGATTTCCCTCGGTGGCATCTCCGGTATCGAGGCGCTGGTTAAGGGCAATTACATTGCCATTCGTCCGGGCGCCAAAAGTGCGCGCAGCAAGCGTGAGTTTGTGGCATTGGCCAAGCCGCCGGCCA
>JAURXE010000554.1 GCA_030654635.1 Pseudomonas sp. | reverse complement strand
TGGTGCCCAAGCTCATAGCGTTATCCTCGATTGATAGTATTGCAGCTGCAGACATGGCGCTGCATGACTCAGGATGAGCGCAAAAGCCGCGTCACATCTGTTCGCTAGCGCACCCAATGACGACTACTTAAGCCAACACTTAACTCACCACCATGCACTGGCTAACAATGCTCGCTGCTGGAGTAATTTGACTACTGTTTTGTTCCACGCGGGGTCGGTATTAGGCGGCTCGCCTGGACTTTAGAGCGGGCTTTGCGACGGTCGTAGAGGGCCATCAGCGGGGTCACGGAAAACCCGTGCAGCAGTATCGAGGCGGTGACTGCTGTCAGGGTGATGGCAATGAACTGCTCGACCAACGGACTGGGCAAACCATGGCTGATGGCGAACATCAGGTAGTAAACCGAGCCGATGCCGCGGATCCCGAACCAACCGATCAGCCGGCGCTGATCGCCAGTAAAGTCGGTACCGAGTAAACCCAGCCACACCGACAGCGGGCGCACCAATACAAACAACACCATAACGAACACCAGCACACTGGTATCCACCCGGATAAACGCCAGCATGGCGCCGACCACCAGCACCACCGTGACTTCAGCAATGCGCTCCAACTGCTCATTGAAGCCACGCACACCTTGCATCATGTAGGCGCTGGCGTGCTTGGGGTCGGTAGTGCAATCGTCCTGAGCTTGCTGACCGAATAAACCGACAAACCCGGCAACGCCTGCGCCGTCCTGTTTGTCCCGCTCTTTAACCCGCTGCAGGGCCAGGCCGGCGGCAAACACCGCGAGAAAACCATTGGCCTCACAGAGCACCGCCACCCCGTACGCCAATGCCACCAGCCCCAAGGCGAGAAACTCATCCAGCCCCAGTGACTCGTGATGGCGACTGCGCAGGTACACCACCAGTTTGCCGACCAATGTGCCCAGCAGCGCGCCGAGCAACAAACCAATGCCAATCGCCCAGAACACCTCGACCGCCAGCCAATGCCAGCCCCAGGGACCAAGCTCGTGCAGGCCAAGCAAGCCTAGCCCGAGCAAGACGAAAGGCAGCGCGGCACCATCGTTGAAGCCACCTTCGCCAGTCAGGCTAAAACGCAACCAGTCACGATCGGCGGCGCTGGCCACTTGCACATCGGAGGCCAGCACCGGGTCCGTGGGTGCCAAGATGCCGCCCAGCAAAATAGCCGCGCCAAGCGACAACCCCAGGCCATACACCCCGATCAGGGCGATCAGCGCGACGGTGAGGGTCATCGAAATAAACACCAAGCGCAGCGGCATGCGCCACAGTCGATCAGCCAGCGGCAGGCCGAGTTTCAAGCCAGCGGCAAACAGCGAGATCAGCATGGCGACCTCGCTGATACGCTCCAGCAGCAGTCCGTGCAGCAGCGGATTAGGCGTCAGCAGGGCAAAACCGGCCGGGCCGAGAATCACCCCGGCGAGCAGGTAAAGCATGGCCGTGCTCAGTGGCAAGCGTTTGAGTAACGAACCGAACAGCACCATGCCGATCAGCAGGATGCCGATGATGATGGCCCAGAGCGCGAACAGCATGGCGTCGTTCATGTTGACGGCGCCCTTTGCGCGGGCCGGCTCAGGTGGTTTTCAACCATTGGACAAGCTTGCCTCCCCGGTTCGGCGTGAACCCGGCCCGCTGCACCGGCAAAGGTGCAAACGGGCAATGCACCACACCCTGCGCAGTCACGTAAAAAGTCGTCACCAAGGGCAGCGGCTTGGCACTGCGCCGGTCTAGACGCAAATTCGGAAAGACCACAATGTTCTGCCCGCCCTCCGCGCTTTGCTCAAGGTTTTTGAACAGTTGCTGAGGCAAGTCGTTATCGCCGGACCTGAACATGCTGACCTCCAGTTGCGCCAAGCTCGCGCAAAATTGCGAGCGACGTAAGCACGACAATGGCAGCCCAGGGCTACAACGTCGGTGCGCTGACGCGCTTAGTACAGTGTCCCAGCCGCCGCTTATCGACGGCGAAAAGCCCGATGTCATGGCGGTGCACGCACAGAAGCACTGCACCAGCAACATGCGAGGGTCCGGCCATTATTGGGCAGACCTTGCGTGCCGCATTGCACTGCGTCTTGGCCGCCACTCACGGCGCCCCGCAGGACAGCGGCGGGGCTAGCTGGCGAGGTGCCTTTAGCTGGGGCCGTCGGCCACAATATGGCCATCGCTGAGCTGGATGATGCGCTGGCAACTGCTGGCTAGTTGCTGGTCGTGGGTCACCACCAGAATGGCGCAACCCAACTGCTGATTGACCCGGCGGAACAGCTCAAAGATGCCCTGGGCGCTGCGTGAGTCGAGGTTGCCGGTGGGCTCGTCCGCCAGCAACAGTGGCGGGCGGGTGACCAAGGCACGGGCGATGGCCACCCGTTGCTGCTGGCCACCGGAAATCTGCGTCGGCCGGCGCTCGGCGAGGTCCGCCAACCCGACCTCAGCCAACAGTTCAAGGGCCAGTTGCCGCTCGGCGCGGCTGGGTTGGCCGTGGCGGATCATCAGCGGCATCAGCACGTTTTCCAGCACGCTGAAGGCGGAAATCAGGTGATGGAACTGGAACACAAAGCCAATCGCCTGATTACGCAGCGCGGTGCGGGTCGCATCATCGCTATCGCGGGTAGGCTGGCCGAGCAGGTACAGCTCACCGCTACTGGGGGTGTCGAGCAGGCCGATGATATTCAGCAGGGTGCTCTTGCCTGAGCCCGACGGACCGATCAGCGCCGCCAGTTCGCCACGGCACAGGCGCAGGTTGATGTCGTGCAGCACCTGGCTGGCCAGTGGCGTACCGGCATTGAAGGTCTTGTCGACTTGCTGCAGACGCAGCACTTCACTGTCGGCTGGCGCCGTTTGGCCAGTAGGGGGCAGCAGGGCATCAGACATAACGAATCGCCACGGCTGGGTCATAACGTGCGGCGCGGCGGGCTGGCATGGCGGCGGCGAGAATGCCGGTAAGGGTGGCGATCAGAAT
>JAURXE010000551.1 GCA_030654635.1 Pseudomonas sp. | reverse complement strand
TGCTGCAAAACAAACCCCGCCAAGTGCGGGGTTTGTTTTTGGCGCGCCCTCAACCCTTCTGCAAATTGCGAATCAAAAAGCTCAAAGCCTTGGCCAGTTCGGCGGCGCCGTCTTGGTCGCGCAACACGCTGAGCAGCGGGCTGCCGTCGGCGGGGTTTTGCAGCACGCAGCGAATGCCATTCAGCGGGCAGTCGTAACGAATAAAGGGATCGACACCAAACACCGACAACTGTTGATTGCGCACCGCCACTGCCGGGCCTTGCGGGGCGCGCGACTCTTCGCGCAGCAACAACTCACCCGGCGCACTGATGCTCAGCTGATAGAGCAAATCCCGTGGGTCGGCCTGACCGAGCTGATAACCGGCGCGCAAGGCGTAGGTTTTCAGCAGCTGATTACACTGCGCCAACAACGCCTGGCGTTCACTGCTATTGGGGTGGGCGCGCTTGATCGCGGCCAGATAGCTAACCTGCTCTGGGCTGCTTAAGCCGCTGTCGATTTCAGCGGCAGCAACACTGCCCAGCACGCCTGTAAAAAATAGCAAACTCAGCGGTCGTATCAGTCTTGTCAGTTTTGCCAGCATGATGCACCCTTGGCCTGCGCTAAAGAGAGGTGGGCCGAGCCCCCGGTTCGGCCAGCATACTTCAAGCGAGTCATTTGATGAAAAGCCATCCCCATGCCGTCAGTCGTTCGGCGGCCGAGGTTGTGACACAGTTGCCAGTGTCGGCAGGCCTGGGCCTGTTGCGCTTTGAGCGACTGCATCAAGACGATTGGACATTGCTGTATTTGGACCCGGGTTGCGAACAGCAACTGGGCCAACCGGCCGTCGAACTTTGCGCCCTGCTCGACAGCCCCTACGCACAGCTGATCTGCGAATCCCGCCAGCAACTGCACGCCAGCATCAGCCAGCAGCTGAGTCGCGGTAACCATTACCAAGTCCGCTACAGCCTGCAAACTCCACTTGGGCCACGCTACTTACTGGAGCTGGGCGAAGCCTTTGAGCAGCACTCAATGGCCATGCTGCACGGTTACCTGCTAGTCGATGAGCATCCCCAAGAGCGTCCGGTAGCCGTCCAACGCGCCGAGTCAAAACCAGCCCTGGCCTTGTTTCAGCGTGCCATCGAGCAAAGCGCCAGTGCCTTTTTACTGCTTGATCGCGATGGCCTGGTCGAATACATCAACCCCAGCTTCACCGCCATCAGCCTCTACGGTATCGATGAGGTGCGCGGGCGCAATATCTTCGAACTGCCGGCACTGGCCAATCTCAATGAGCAGTTATTTGCCCCGCACTCGACACTGAACCACAGCAACCACTGGCAGGGCGAGTTTAAGACCCGGCGCAAAAACCTCGACCCTTATTGGGCACAGCTGAGCATCTCCAAGGTTTACGACGAGCACGCCGAACTCAGTCACTACCTGGGCATTTACACCGACATCAGCGAACAGAAACGCGCCGAACAGCACCTTGAGCGCCTGGCCTATCACGACAACCTGACAGGGCTGGGCACCCGCCTGACCTTTCTGCGCAATCTCGAGCAACGTTTTGCCGCCGACAGCCAGGCGCCCACCTGCCTGTTGCTGGTCGATATCGACAATTTCAAGCGGATCAACGACAGCCTCGGCCACACCACCGGCGACAAACTGCTGGTCAGCCTGGCGCTGCGCCTGCGCAACACCCTCAGCCCGCAGGGCACCTTGGCGCGGTTGGCCAGCAACGAGTTCGCCGTGCAACTCGATGGCGTTGACCTTGCCCAAGGCCAGTTGCTGGCCGAGCAGGTGCTGCAAACACTGAACAAGCCATTGTTCGTCGACAACCAGCTGATTAGCGTCAGCGGCTCGATCGGCCTGGCCTGCGCACCGCTGCATGGCAGCGACCCACAAACCCTGCTGAAACACGCGGGGCTGGCACTGCACAAGGCCAAAGCCAATGGCAAACAGCAGCTGCAGGTGTTTAATCAGGCCTTGAATGCCCAGGCCGACTACCAACTCTTTATTGAAAACAACCTGCGCCGCGCCTTGCAACAAAACGAGCTGGAGGTTTTTTACCAGCCCAAACTGAACCTCAAAACCGGCCAACTGCAAGGCGTCGAGGCGCTGCTGCGCTGGAATCATCCCGACAAAGGGATGATTAACCCGGAGCAGTTTATTAGCGTCGCCGAGGAAACCGGACTGATTATCCCAATCGGTAAATGGGTCGCCAACCAAGCCTGCGACCTTAGCAAACAACTGCTGGCGCTGGGCTTGGGCGAGTGTCAGGTGGCGATTAACCTGTCCCCCAAACAGTTTTCCGACCCCGATCTGGTCGGCTCCATCGCCGCCATCCTGCACGAGCATCAACTGCCGGCGCACCTGCTCGAACTGGAGCTGACCGAGAGCCTGTTGCTGGAGGCTAGCGACACCACCCGCGAGCAACTGTTAAGTCTCAAGGCCTTGGGACTGACCCTGGCAATGGATGATTTTGGCACCGGCTATTCGTCGCTCAGCTACCTGAAAAAATTCCCGATCGATGTAATCAAGATTGACCGCAGCTTTATCCGCGACATCCCCAACGATCAAGACGACATGGAAATCACCGCTGCAGTGATCGCCATGGCCCACAAGCTCAAGCTCAAAGTGGTCGCCGAAGGCATCGAAACCGCCGCACAGCTGGCGTTTTTGCGCCGTCAACACTGCGACATCGGCCAGGGCTACCTGTTTGATCGCCCGCTGCCAGTGGCCCAACTGATCCAGCGCTTGCAGCGCTACCCAGGGCGCAACAACACCACTACTGCCGGCTAACAAGCGAATAATCCGCAGCCCCCGCTGTCTATTACGTAGGCTGGGTGCAACCCCCGCGAATAGCGGGGCGCAGCACGCAGATCGCGGATGGCACCTGCCCTACGCCCACCAACCGAGGAAAGCATCATGGTCTTGCGCTCGCAGATTCTGCTCGATAAAAACGCCCTGCCCACCGCCGAACAAGCTCTGCCGGGGCGCAGCACGCCAATGCCGATCAGCGCGCCACACTTCGTCAACGGCCAGCCGTTACAGCCGCCCTTTGCCGCTGGGTTGGAGCAGGCGATATTCGCCATGGGCTGTTTTTGGGGGGCCGAACGGCGCTTCTGGCAGCAACCTGGGGTGACAGTCACGGCGGTCGGCTATGCCGGCGGCCACACGCCCAACCCCAGCTATGAAGAAACCTGCTCGGGCCTGACCGGCCATACCGAAGTGGTGCTGGTGGTGTTTGACCCGCAGCAAACCAGCTACGCGGCGCTGCTGAAAGTATTTTGGGAGTCCCACAACCCAACCCAAGGCATGCGCCAAGGCAATGACCAGGGCAGCCAATACCGCTCGGCGATTTATTGCACCAGTCCCGCCCAATTGGCCGAGGCCCAGGCCAGCCAACAGCGCTTTCAACAGCAGCTTGAACACGCCGGCTTTGGTCCCATTACCAGCGAAATCCGCCTGGCGCCGCCCTTCTACTATGCCGAGCAATACCACCAGCAATACCTGGCCAAAAATCCCGGTGGTTACTGCGGCCTGGGCGGTACCGGAGTTTGCTTGGCGCTCTACCCCAGCTCGTGAGTCGGGCCACCCCTGACTCACGCCGCCCTCGTTCTTCAAGAAGCAAAGCATGAAAAAATCCATTAAAGCGGCGCTCTACTCGACCCTGATTTTCCCCGGCGCAGGCTTGTGGTGGCTAAAACGCTACTGGCTGGCGGCCAGTTTTATTCTGCCAGCGCTGGCCATCAGCGCTTATGTGCTGCGCGAGACCCTGGCCACCGCCTATCGCCTCAGCGACCAGATTGCCGATGGCTCCCTGCCGCTGGAGGTCATGGCCCTGACCCGCGCAGTGGAACAAAGCGTGCAGCAGCTGACGCTGAGCCTGAGCGACGCCATTTGGCTGTTTATCCTCTGCTGGGGGCTCAGCGTGGTGGTTTCGTATCTGCTGGGGAATCAGCAGGATCAAGCCAGCGCCTAGCCGCTGCGGCCCTCCCGGCAGCATTGCGGCTTAACGTCGCCCGCCGCGCAGCGCTGTGCGTCTGCGTCTAGACTCAGCAAATCGCGCCGCAGCCTGCCGGCCGGGATGATTTGCGCAGAGGACGGCATGCCCGACGAACCGCTCTACATCAATGCTGACCAGCTGTGCATCGGCCTCTACATTCACCTCGACCGCGGCTGGATGGAGCACTCTTTTACCTTCAGCAGCTTCAAAATCAAAGACGAAAAACAGCTCAACAGCCTGCTGGCCTTAGGCTTTCCGCGCTTGCGCTATGACCCCAAACGCAGTGACTGCCGACCACTACCCAGCGCCACCAGCGCCGCAACGGCAGTGGCTGCCGAGCCCGCCGCGCCAACACCACCAAGCGCCGAAGAGCTTGCGGCCATGCAAGCCAAGCAGGCCCGCATCGAACAGCTCAAGGCCTTGCGGCGCAACCTGGCCGAGGTGAATAAAAAATTCCAGCAGGCCAACAACACCGTGAAAAACATTGGCCGCAACCTGCGCAGCCAACCGCAAGAGACCCTGCGCCAAGCTGAAGAGCTGGTCGAGCAGATGGTCGAAGCAATGCTCGGGGAAGACACCGTGCTGATGCATGCGCTCAACGGCAAAGCCGGTGAAGACGCCTACTTCCACTCCCTGAACGTCACCGTGCTGTCGATTATGCTGGCGCGGATTCTGCAATTTAGCCGCGAGGACACCCTGCAACTGGGCCTCGGCGCCCTGCTGCATGACATCGGCAAACTCGACATCCCGAGCAAAATCCTGCTCAAGACCGAGCCGCTCAACAAAGCCGAACTCAGCCTGTTGCACCTGCACTGCGACTACGGCATCAAACTGGCCGCACGCATGGAGCTGAGTGAGGCAGCGCAACGGATCATCCGCGAGCACCATGAACTCAGTGACGGCAGCGGTTATCCACAGCAGCTAAAAGGCCCACAGATCAGCCCGCTGGCGCGCGTGGTGTGCATCGCCAACCAGTACGACAACCTCTGCAACCCGGCCAATCTGGCCGACGCGCTAACCCCGCACGAAGCGCTGTCGAAGATGTTTACCCAGCAACGCGCACACTTCGACCCCGAGGCCCTGAAAGCCTTTATTCGCTGCCTGGGTGTCTACCCACCGGGTTGCATCGTGCAGCTGTCGAACGAAATGATCGGTTTGGTGCTGGCCGTCAACCCGAACAAACCGCTGCGCCCGACCGTGATTGTTTATGACCCGGAGGTGCCCAAGGAGGAGGCGATCATTCTCGAGCTGGAGCGCGAGACCGAGCTCAACATCAGCAAAAGCCTGCGCCCCGGCCAGTTGCCGCACGAGATCTACAACTACCTGAGCCCGCGCCAGCACGTGACCTATTACTTTGACCCACAACAAGCGGCGGCCTCCTAGATGACCCAGATTTCGCCCGGCGCCATCGCCCAAACGCTGCTGCTGCATTACGAGCAAGCGCTGCTGGTGGTCGACCCTCTCAGCCTACTGATCGTCGAAGCCAACCAGCCAGCGTGCCAGGCCCTGGGTTACCGCCGCGAAGAACTGCTGCAACTGCCGATCACCGAGATCGAAAGCTCGATTCAGGACATGTTCTTCTGGGATGACGTGCACGCCGGACAGATCAGTAACCTGAGCGCCGTCGACAGCCAATACAAACGCCGGGATGAGTCGTTGTTCAGCGTCACCAAGTCGTTGCGACAAATCGAAGTCGAGGCGCACTGCTTGCTGCTGCTGAGCTTCCAGGATGCGGCGCCGCAACAAGCCGCCAACCTGGCACTGGAGCACACCACATCGCTGCTATCGGCCACCCTGGAGGCCACCGCCGACGGCATTCTGGTGACCAATCTGGACGGCGGCATCAACAACATGAACCGCCATTTCGCCCGTTTGTGGCAGATCCCCGAGGCGCTGCTGAGCGCCGGCGTCGACAGCGTCGTGTTGCGCTTCCTCGACAGCCAGCTGCTCCCCGGCCAGTACGCGCTGACCGAACTGGATCAGCATGCCTGTGACGATCCCGAGCAATTCGACATTCTGCGTCTGCACGACGGCCGCTACTTCGAGCGCCATCGCGTGCCGCTGTATATCAACCGGCAATTACAGGGACAGGTGTTCAGCTTTCGCGACATCACCCAGCGCAAGCTCAAAGAAACCGAACTGCAACAAGCCATTCAGCAAGCCGAGACAGCCAATCGAGCCAAGAGCACCTTCCTGGCGGTGATGAGCCATGAGATTCGCACGCCGATGAACGGCATTCTCGGCATGCTTGAGCTGACCCTCGACGGCCAGCTCAGCGTCGAGCAACGCGGCTACCTGGACATGGCCAAATTTTCCGCGGACGCCTTGCTTGGCATCATCAACGACATCCTCGATTTCTCGAAAGTCGAGGCCGGCAAGCTGGAACTCTGCGCGGAGCCTTTCGACTTCGCCCTCTGCTGCTGGGAGGCCACGCGTCTGTTGGCGGTGCGCGCCGAAGAAAAAGGCCTGGAGCTGATTCTCGACATCGACCCCGCTGTGCCACAGCAACTGCTCGGCGATGCCGGTCGGCTGCGGCAGATACTGCTCAACCTGCTCGGCAATGCGCTCAAGTTCACCGCCCATGGCAGCGTGCGAGTGTGCCTTGAAGTCAGCTCCCAGGATGCCCACAGCAGCGAGCTGCACGGCCGCGTGATAGATACCGGGATCGGCATCGCAGCCGAGGCGCAAAATGGAATCTTTGACGCGTTTACCCAGGCCGACAGTTCAATTGCCCGCCAATTTGGCGGCACCGGTTTGGGCCTACCGATCGCCGCCCGCCTGCTCAAGTTGATGCATGGCTGGCTGTGGCTGGAAAGCACACCGGGCGCTGGCTCGACCTTCCACTTCAGTTTGCGCCTGCCCCACTGCGGCAACGCCTGCGTGCCACAACCGCACCCCAGCCCAGAACTGAGCAAACAGCTGCAGGGACTGGCGATATTAGTAGTGGAAAGTCGACCCGAGCTGCGCCAACTGCTCGAAAACTGCCTGCGCGACTGGCAACTGCAACCCCTCGGCGTCGCCAATTTGGCCCAGGTGCGGGCCCTGCTGGCGCAGCCATCGGTCAGTTTACCGAGCTTCGGCGCGGCGCTGATCAGCGCGCAACTGAGTGACGGCGACGGTTTCCAGCTACTCGAACAACTGCCCAAGGCGCTGCACCCGCACTGCATCATGCTACTCAATGCCAGCCAACAAGGGCTGGGCCATCCACGCTGCCAACAACTGGGCATCGCCTCGCTGACCACCCCGCTGGCCAAGCCCGAACTGCTGCAAAGCCTGTTGCAAGTCCACGGTCTGCGCAGCAACCATCACTCACCGGCAGCCACCGACAACCATCACGAACAGCCCCTGCCATCGCTGCGCGTGCTGCTGGTGGAAGACAATCCGATCAACGCCATTCTCGCCAGCAAGTTGCTCGAGAGGCATCACCACCAAGTGATGCTGGCCGGCAACGGCAAGGAAGCGATGCTGCAGATTGCCCAGCAACACTTCGACCTGGCCTTGATGGACATGTTTATGCCCGAGATGAGCGGCCTGGAAGCCACCCAACTAATCCGCGCCGCCGAGGCCGGCAGCCAACATCACCTGCCGATCATCGCCCTGACCGCCAATGCCATGCCCAGCGACCGAGAGGCTTGCGTGGCTGCTGGCATGGACGGCTACATCAGCAAGCCGATCAATCGCCAGCAACTCTATGCCGAGATTCGCCGGGTCTTGACCGGCAGTGCCCCGGCACCGACGCCGGCCGAACCGGGCGCCGAGACGCTGCGCGGCGTGACGTTTAATTACGCCACGGCGCTCAGTCAGGTTGACCCTTTTATTTTGCAGGTGATTGGCGCGCCGTTTTTGCTCAGCTGCCGCAGTGACTACCTGGACAAACTGCAGCTGGCACTGCAGCAGGGCAATAGCCACAACCTGCAGCAAACCGCCCACGCGTTCAAAGCGCTGCTCGGCAGCTTTGCCCTGACCCCGGCGCAACTCTTGACCGAACAACTGGAACAGCTCGGCAAGCATGGCGAGCTGAGCGCCGCCGGCGATTTGCTGGTGCAACTGACCGAGCAGGTCGAATGCTTCTTGCCGCTGCTGGCGCAACGCTTGAACGATCGCTAGTAGCTCGGCGGAGGCGAAACCTAAGCCGCAGGTTTTTCTTCAATCAACCAGTCACAACGCCAACCGCCCTGAGTTTGCCCTAGAACATTGGTCAGCCAGGGCAGCAATTGATTGAGTTCTTCTTCCAGGCCCCAAGGTGGATTGGCGATGATCAGACCCGAGCCATTCAGGCGCTGGGCGTCGTCGGCCGGGTGCACATAGAGTTCGACCCGCAGCAGTTTCGGCGCGCCGGATTTCTCCAGGTCCTGATAGAAGCGCCGCAAGGTGCGCTGTTCCTTGATCGGGTACCAGATGGCGACCACCGCCTGGCGCATGCGGTGGATGGTTTCCTTCAGCGCCACGGCGCAGCGCTCCAGCTCGTCGTCCTGCTCAAAGGGCGGATCGATCAGCATCAGCGCGCGCTTTTCCGCCACCGGCAGCAAGGCCCGCGGAATATGCCAGCCCTCACCCAGGTGCACGGCCACGCGGCGGTCGCGGCGCATATTGTCTTTCAGCAGGCGGCCGTCTTCGGGGTGTTTTTCATTCAGGTGCAGGCGATCTTGCTCACGGCACAGCTGCCGGGCCAGTTCGGGCGAACCTGGGTAGTAGCGCAACTGGCCATCGGGGTTAAGTTCGTGCAGCACTTTCAGGTAATCGGCCGCCAGCGCCGGGGCTTTTTTCGCCTCCCAAATCCGAGCAACACCTTCCAGCCATTCGCCGGTACGGGTGGACTGGTCGCCCTTGAGGTCATACAGGCCAACGCCGGCATGGCTGTCGAGGTAGGCAAAAGGCGCCTCCTTGCGGCTCAGCAGAGC
>JAURXE010000550.1 GCA_030654635.1 Pseudomonas sp. | reverse complement strand
CGATATCGAAACCGCCAAGGCCCGTGGTGCTATGGCGCTGTTTGGCGAGAAATATGGCGATAAGGTCCGGGTGCTTAGTATGGGTGGCGATTTCTCCGTCGAACTCTGCGGTGGTACTCACGTGAGTCGCACCGGTGATATTGCCCTGTTTAAAATCACCAGCGAAGGCGGTGTGGCGGCTGGCGTGCGGCGTATTGAAGCGCTGACCGGCGCTGCGGCACTGGCCTATCTGAATGATGCCCAAGAGCAACTCAAAGAGGCCGCGCAATTGGTCAAGGGCACTCGCGACAACGTGCTCGACAAGTTGTCCGCGGTGCTTGAGCGCAATCGTCAGCTGGAAAAAGAGCTTGAGCAGTTAAAGGCTAAGGCCGCCAGCGCTGCCGGTGACGATATGTCGGGCGCGGCAATTGAGATCAAGGGCGTTAAAGTCCTGGCTGCGCGCCTGGATGGTCTGGACGGCAAGGCGCTGCTGGCCTTGGTCGATCAGCTAAAGAACAAGCTCGGCCGGGCAGTGATTTTGCTCGGTGGCGTGCTGGACGATAAGGTCGTGCTGGTGGCGGGTGTCACTCAGGATTTGACTGGGCAATTGAAAGCCGGCGACTTGATGCGTCAAGCGGCGGCAGCCGTCGGTGGCAAAGGCGGTGGTCGGCCGGATATGGCCCAAGGCGGCGGCGTTGATGCGAGTGCGTTGGACGCGGCCTTGGCCCTGACGGCAAGCTTTGTTGAGCAGGGGCTTTAACCAGTATCGAGCTTTGCCTGCTAGGCACAGTGAAGGGTTTAATCGACGTCCGTGATGGACTGAGGCGGTTTTGAAATGGCTTTGATCGTACAAAAATTTGGTGGCACCTCGGTCGGCACTGTTGAGCGTATCGAGAAGATTGCCGAGAAAATCCAAAAAGCCCGCGCAGGAGGTGATGATCTGGTCATCGTGTTGTCGGCGATGAGTGGTGAAACCAATCGGCTGATTGATCTGGCTAAACAGATCAGCGATCAGCCGGTGCCGCGTGAGCTGGATGTGATGCTCTCCACCGGCGAGCAGGTGACCATTGCCTTGCTGACCATGGCGCTGATCAAGCGCGGCGTCCCTGCAGTGTCTTACACCGGCAATCAGGTACGCATCCTCACCGACAGCGCCCATAACAAAGCGCGGATTCTGCAAATTGACGACCAGAAAATTCGCGCCGACCTCGAAGAAGGGCGTGTTGTGGTGGTTGCAGGTTTTCAGGGTGTCGATGAGTTGGGCAATATCACCACGCTCGGTCGTGGCGGTTCGGATACCACCGGCGTGGCCCTAGCGGCGGCGCTGAAGGCCGATGAGTGCCAGATCTACACCGATGTTGATGGTGTTTACACCACCGATCCGCGGGTGGTTCCACAAGCGCGGCGACTGGACAAAATCACCTTCGAGGAAATGCTCGAAATGGCCAGCCTCGGTTCCAAGGTGCTGGAGATTCGCTCGGTGGTATTCGCCGGTAAATACAATGTCCGGCTGCGCGTACTGCACAGCTTCCAAGAAGGCCCGGGCACCC
>JAURXE010000539.1 GCA_030654635.1 Pseudomonas sp. | reverse complement strand
GCTCTGGGATAGCCTTGATAGACAAACCTTGTCCCCTTGGAGAGCGTCATGAGTAGCAGTGAATCGTTTGATTGGGTTCATCTAATTAGCTTTATCGGCATGCTGCCGTTGTTGCTGGCGTGGTTGTTCGGTGTGGCGCTCTGCCTAGAGTTCTGGCAACGGCAGCGCCGCGCCTGCTTGTGGGCATTGATCGCTTTGCTGACCCAGCTGAGCTGGACCGGCTTGCGCTGGTTGCTGAATGCCGGGTTGCCGGGTGTGCTTAGCACCTTGGGGTTTGAGGTGGATAACCTGCTGATCTTTATGTTGCTTAATCTGTTCGGTCAGCTGCTCAACGCCGCATGCTGGGCGATGTTGCTGTGGGCCTTGCGTCTTGCCCTGCAAACGCCTGGCAAGGGCTGATCAGGCTTGCCAGCGGGCCCATGGCGGAGGAGCATAGTCGCCTCGATAACGCTGCGGAACACCATGAGTCGAACCATATTGATCTTGTTGTTGGCACTGGCGGCGGGCAATAACGCCGTGGCGGCCAGCGCTGGGTCACCCAAAAGCCCGACGCTGGAGTCGGCCGCGGCAGCCTATGCGCCCAAGCCATTGATTATTCCCGCGGCCAAGGGCCCGGCCAAAACCGCTGTTAAAGTGCCAGCCAAACCGGTGAGTAAAAGCAAAGCCGCGCCGGTGAAAACGAGCAAGCCGGCCAGCAGCACTAAAGCGCGCCAAACCACTAAAGCTAAAGTGGCCAGCAGTAGCGCCACTCGCACCAAGCTGGCGCCGATCAAGCTCAATCTCAGCCTGCCGCCTAAGCTGGTCGAAGACATGGAGCTGGGCAAACCGGTAACGGACAGCGCCGAGACACCGTTGCTGCCGCCGCTGTTTGTTGAGGAAAAACCGGGCCCCTCGCCCTATCAGCTCAGTGGCAAGCTGATTACCAATGAGCGTCAACGGTCTGAGCAAGACAACTACCTGGATGCGCTCGAAGGCGCCGAGTTCTCGATCGAGTATCGGCATTAAGCGGGTGATGACTGAGCGCCGCAAACCTGCTGCAAAGAGCTGCCTCCTGACGCAACATGAATAACCGAGCGCCATTGCGGCGCCCGGGTTGCTGTTATCAGAAGCGATAGCTGGCGGTTTGGATGTTCCCGTAGATAAGGCTGCACACTGGCTCAAAACGGTTGCTGCCGGGCAGACGCACTAATAGCGGGTCCTGGGTTTGCGCCGGGTCGTAAGCCACCTGCTTGAGGTCGGTCTTCTTGTATTTGAAGGTGCCGGTGGTTTCCACCTCGGTCAACAGGCGAATAAACAGCGGCGCGGCGTAGGCGGGCATTTCCTGATCCAGGTACTGGGCCAAGGCCTGCGGGTCGAGTTGTGCGCCGGCGCTCAGGCGCAGCGCGGCCATGCCACAGCGACCGTTGGTTTCCGGGATTTCTACGCCATAGACCACCGCATCTTCGACGCCTGGGAAGGCGCCGAGCAGGCTTTCAACTTCGGTGGTGGAAACGTTCTCGCCCTTCCAGCGGAAGGTATCGCCCAGGCGGTCGACAAACTGCGCGTGCTTGCAGCCGATGTCGCGCATCAGGTCGCCGGTGTTGTACCAGGCGTCGCCTTTCTTGAACACGTTACGCAGGATCGCCGCTTCGCTCTTGGCCGGGTCCGTGTAGCCATCGAAGGGCCATTTTTTGCTGATTTCGCTGATCAATAAACCGGGC
>JAURXE010000537.1 GCA_030654635.1 Pseudomonas sp. | reverse complement strand
GCGCTGTGCTGGGTAGGGCGCCTACCGCGCCGAGGGCGATGGCTTGCGCGGCGATTGCGGCGAAGGGCGCTGGGGCGGCGAGCAATTCGGGATGGTTGTGGGCGGCTTCGGCCTCGGCCAGTGAGCGGCTGCGCAGCCAGGTTGCTAGTTCGGGGTGTTGGCTTTCCCACGGCGGTTGCCGCTCTGTGAAGGGCTTGGGCCGCCAGAGGTGTTGATGGCTGAGCAGGAAGCCGTCGAGCGCTAGGAAGCGCTCTAGCAGTGCAGGGCCGCTAAGGGGGAGGGCTTGCATAAAGGCCTTAGTGAGCGGGCGGCTAACGGGGGAGGCCCAGCAGATGCAAGGTCCCCCGGGCTGCGCTTGCGGCTTATCTGGGCTACCAGCCTGGCAAGCGCGGCGTTAGGTTAGCGCCCTTGGCAGGCATCCACCCGTAGCCAGCGCTCCAACAGTTTGAAGCCGCGCACCATTAGGTAGGCGATCAGCAGGTAGAACATGCCAGCGGCGAAGAAGATCTCAACCGGCAGGTAGGTGCGGGCAATGATGGTCCGCGACATGCCGGTCAGTTCCAGTAGGGTGATGGTGCTGGCCAGGGCGCTGGCCTTGAGCATCAGAATCACTTCGTTGCTGTAGGCGGGCAGGCCGATGCGGGTGGCGCGCGGCAGGGTAATGAAGAACAGCGTCTGGGTTTTTGACATGCCCAGCGCGCGCGCCGCTTCCAGCTCGCCGGCCGGAATGGCCTGGATGGCACCGCGCAGAATCTCGGCGATATAGGCGGCGGTGTGCAGGGTCATGGTGATGGTGGCGCACCAGAACGGGTCGCGCAGAATCGGCCATAGCGGTCCTTGGCGCACGGCATCAAATTGCGCCAAACCGTAGTAGACCAAGAACAACTGCACCAGCAGCGGCGTGCCGCGAAAGAAAAACATATAGCCATAAGGCAGAGCGCGGATGTACCAGTGCCGTGAGGCGCGCGCGATGCCAATTGGGATGGCCAAAATCAAGCCGGCCAGTACCGCGATGGCCACCAGCTCTAAGCTCAAGACCGCACCGTCAAACAGGCGCGGCAGGTACTTGATAATAATGTCCCAGTTCATCAGGCGCTCCGTCGGATGCCGCGGCCAGCGCGTTTTTCAAGGAAATACATGGCGGTCATGGCCAGCACGGTGAGGCTTAGATAAATCAGCGCGGCGATCATGAAGAAGTTAAACGGCTGCTTGCTGACGCTGACGGCGATCTGCGAGCGACGCATGATTTCTTCCAGACCGATGACGGAGACCAGCGCGGTGTCTTTCATCAAAATCATAAATAGGTTGCCCAGGCCCGGCAGGGCAATGCGCCACATCTGCGGCAAGATCACCCGCCAGAAAATCCGTGCTTTCGACAGGCCTAGGGCTTGCCCAGCCTCACGTTGGCCACGCGGAATGGACAGGATGGCGCCACGAAACACTTCCGTGGCATAGGCGCCAAAACACAGGCCGAGGGCAATGGTGCCGGCGGCAAACGCGCTGAGGGCCAGGTCGTCGAGACCGAAAATCTCGCCGAAGCTGCGCATCAGATTGACGGTGCCAAAGTAAATCAGCAGTACCCAGAGCAACTCCGGGATGCCGCGCACTATGGTCGAATAGGTGCCGCCAAGCCATTGCAGCCACTTGTGCGGAGAGGTTTTAGCCAGTGCGCCGAGCAAGCCGAGGACCAGGCCCAGCGCCAGCGCGGCGAGCGCCAGCTTGATGGTCATCAGGGTGCCAGCGGCGAGCTGTGGGCCGAAGCCGTAGAGTTCGAAGGTCATCAGAGGTTACTACGTGGAGCCGGCGCAGCCGTGTGGGCTGCGCCGGTCAGGCATCAATAGATGCTGAACGGGAAGTACTTGGCGTTGATTTTCTGATAGGTGCCGTCGTCAACGATGGCCTTCAGGGCGGTGTTCAGCTTGCCTTGCAAAGGGTCGCCTTTACGCACTGCGATACCGATTTTGTCGTTGTCGAAGACTGGGTCACCCTTGAATTCGAAGCCTTTGCCGGCCTCGCTCTTGAGCCATTCCCAGTTGACGAATTTGTCGGCCAGCACGCCGTCGACGCGGCCGGAGCTGAGGTCGAGGTAGGCGTTTTCCTGGGTGTCGTAGAGTTTGATTTCAACGATGCCAGCCATGTTGTCTTCCAGCCAGGTGCCGGCGATGGTCGCGCGCTGAGCGCCGATGACTTTGCCTTTGAGGCTGGCTTTGTCGACTTTGAAGTCGCCGGCTTTAGGCGCGATGAATTGCAGTTTGTTGGTGTAGTAGGCGTCGGTGAAATCGACTGCCTGCTTGCGCTCGTCGGTGATCGACATGGAGGCGACGATAGCGTCGAATTTTTTCGCGTTCAGCGCCGGGATGATGCCGTCCCAGTCGGAGGTGACCACTTCGCACTCGGCCTTCATTTGTGCGCACAAGGCCATGGCGATGTCCACATCGAAGCCGCCGGGCTTGCCGCTGGCGTCGATCAAGTTAAACGGTGGGTAGGCGCCTTCGGTGCCAATTTTGATTTTTTCGGCGGCCATAGCGCTGCTGCCAAATGCCAGAGTAGCGGCAGCGGCGAGCAAGATTTTCTTGTAGTTCTGCATGCGTTGTTGCTCCGTTAGTGATTGCTGGACATGAATTGTTTGCAGCGCGCCGAACTCGGGTTGTTGAATACCTGCTCGGGAGTGCCTTGCTCTTCAACCAGCCCTTGGTGGAGAAACACCACCTCGCTGGAAACTTGCCGGGCAAAGTTCATCTCGTGGGTAACCAGCAACATGGTCCGACCCTCGTCGGCGAGCGCGCGAATAACACTAAGCACTTCTTGGACCATCTCTGGATCGAGGGCCGAAGTTGGCTCATCGAACAGTATCACTTTAGGCTGCATGGCCAGGGTGCGGGCAATGGCGGCGCGTTGTTGTTGGCCGCCGGACAATTGCCCGGGGTAGACGTGGCGCTTATCGGCAATGCCGACTTTGGCCAGCAGGGCCTCGGCGACTTCGGTGGCCTCGGCGCGGCTTTGCCCCAAAACGCGGCGCGGTGCCTCGATGATGTTGTCGAGCACGCTCATGTGCGGCCACAGATTAAAGCTCTGAAACACGAAGCCGATCTGGCTGCGCAGCCGATTAATTTGTTTGTTGTCGGCTGCGACCAGGTCGCCATTTCGCGAGGCTTTGAGTTTGAGTTCTTCGCCGGCGACCAGAATTTGCCCTTGGTGGGGATTTTCGAGCAGGTTGATGCAGCGCAAGAAGGTCGATTTACCGGAGCCGGAGGAGCCGAGAATCGAGATGACATCGCCGTCGCGGGCGGTCAGCGAGATGCCTTTAAGCACCTCAAGGTCGCCGTAGCGCTTGTGCAGGTTGCGAATTTCTAGCGCTGGCGTGGCCTCGGCCATGGGGTGTCCTCTTCTTATTCGGATGCACTCAGGCAGGGCGGATAAGCTTCCTTGCGAGGCGTCAAACTAGCATAGCGGTTCTTGACCCGCCAAGCGGCTAGGAGCGGTAAGTGTTGGCCGTGTGGCTGTTTGTCGCATCGTCAAAGCTGGCTGTCGCGCCAAGACAAAATGCCGGCGAAGTTACCCAGATCAGCCGCGCAAACTTGACGACTAGGCGCGGTAAACCAGACTCACAAAGGGCGCTTGGCTTTGGTTTAGCTCAGGTGTTGCTACGTGCTGTTGACTCAACATCCTGTGCGGTATGGACGAATAAAAGTAATGCGCTTGCTCGCTGGTGAAATCAGCTGTCACCGCCCTCGGCCCCCGTTGCTGCGCCTGCTGCTGGGCGGGTTAATGTTGGCGAGCCTGCTGCTTAGCCTGGGCGCGAGCGCCGCAATTGCGCGGCCGACGTCGCTCACCGTGACGATGGACGACAACTACCCGCCCTATATTTTTCGCGATGCCAAGGGCCAGCTGCAGGGCATTCTGAAAGACAGCTGGGCGCTGTGGTCGGCGCACACCGGGGTCGCCGTCAATCTGCAGGCGGTGGATTGGGGTAAGGCCAGGCAGCTGATGGAGAGTGGTCAGGCCGATGTCATCGACACCATCTTCGAGACCGAACCGCGCAAGCTGACCTATAGCTTCTCGGCGCCGTACGCGAGCATCGAGGTGCCGATCCTTTTTCATAAAAGCCTGAGCGGCATTACCGATGCAGATTCCTTGCGCGGTTTTAGCGTTGGCGTCAAAGACGGCGATGCCTGCATCGATACCCTGCAAGCCCAGGGGGTTGATCACCTCAAACGCTATCCAAGCTATGAGTCGATGGTGCTGGCCGCCAGCGAGGGTGAGGCGCTGATTCTGTGCATCGACAAACCGCCGGCCATCTATTTCATCAACAAGCTGGGCATCGCCAGCCAGTTTCGCTTTTCCGCGCCGCTCTACGTGGGCGCCTTTCACCGAGCGGTGCGCAAGGGCGATGAAGCCCTCCTGCAGGTGGTGGAAGATGGTTTTGCCGAGTTGCCGGCCGCCGAGCTGCAAGCCATAGAGCAAAAGTGGTTGGGCGCCACGGTGTCGACTGCCGATAATGCGGCGTTGTTGGTGGCGCGCAATGTGGCTTATGTGCTGGCCGGTCTGAGCGTGCTGGCACTGCTGCTGATGGTCTGGAACCGCATGTTGCGCCGCAGGGTGGCGGTCAATACCCGTGAATTGAATTCGGCGCTGGCAGCCCTGACGGTTGCCAATCAGTTGATTGAACAGTCGCGCGATCATCTGGCTGCCACCCTGGAGGCCATCCCAGATTTGATGTTTGAACTGGATGCCGACGGGCGCTATTGGGATTATCGCGCTCGGCGCAGTGAACTCCTGGTGGCGCCGCCGGGGCAGTTGCTTGGCCATACCGTGCATGAGGTGATGCCGGCACCCGCCGCGCAGGTGGTGATGGATGCACTGGCTGCGGCGGCCGAACACGGCTCCTCCCAGGGCGCGCAATTGTGCCTGCCGCTCAAGCAGGGTGACTGCTGGTTTGAATTGTCGGTGGCGCGCAAAAATACCAATCTGCTGGAAGGGTCGCGCTTTATCGTCTTGTCGCGCGACATCACCGAGCGCAAACAAGCTGAGGCCGAGATTGAGCAGTTGGCCTTCTTTGACGCGCTCACCGGGCTGCCGAACCGCCGCTTGCTGCTGGACCGACTGCAGCACGCGCTGACGACCAGTGCCCGCAGTGGTAACCACGGTGCGTTGCTGTTTATCGATTTGGATAATTTCAAGGTGCTCAATGACTCCAAGGGGCATCTGGTCGGCGACTTGCTGTTGCAGGAGGTGGCGCGGCGGCTGTGCGCCGCAGTGCGTGGCGAAGACAGCGTGGCGCGCCTGGGCGGTGATGAATTTGTGGTGATGTTGCAAGGCTTGGCGAAAGACGGCGAGCACGCGGCGGCCCAGGTTGCCCAAGTGGGCAGGCAGGTACTGAGCAGTATCAGTCAGGCCTATGTGCTGGATGGCTACGAGTACCACTGTACTGCCAGCATTGGCGTCAGCCTGTTTAGTGGCAGGCTGCAGGATGTTGGTGAGTTGCTTAAATGCGCCGACGCGGCCATGTACTCGGCGAAAAACATGGGTCGCAACTCGCTAGTGTTTTTTGACCCGGCCATGCAGACCACCCTTGAGACTCGTGCACAACTGGCCAGCGAGCTGCGCGCCGCCTTGCCGCAAGGGCAATTGCAGCTGTATTTCCAGGCGCAAATTAACCGCGAAGGCTGCGTGGTCGGTGCCGAAACGCTGTTGCGCTGGCAGCATCCGCAACGTGGCATGGTCTCGCCGGCGCAATTTATTCCGCTGGCCGAAGACAGCGGGCTGATTTTACCGATCGGCCAGTGGGTGCTCGAGCAGGCTTGCCAGCAACTCAAGCACTGGCAAGATCAGCCGCTAGCCTGCACCTTGCCACTGTCGGTGAATGTCAGCGCCCGGCAGTTTCGCCAGACCGACTTTGTCGAGCTGGTACGCAGCGCCCTGCGCAGCAGCGGGGTCGATCCCGGCAAGCTCAAGCTGGAGCTGACCGAGAGCCTGGTGCTCGATAATGTCGAGGCGGTGATCGGCAAAATGCACGCGCTCAGGTCCTTGGGGGTGCGTTTCTCGATGGACGACTTCGGCACCGGCTACTCGTC
>JAURXE010000529.1 GCA_030654635.1 Pseudomonas sp. | reverse complement strand
AAAAACCCGCGAACGCTCTTGGTACAGGTTGTCCTTAGAGGCCTGCTGGAAGCGTTCCATGGCCTCGGGATAACGCTTTTGCTCAAACAAAAAGCTGCCGTAGTTATTCAAAATTCGAGTGTCATCGCCCCGCGCTGAAAGCGCCTTGCGGTAGTGCTCATCAGCCAAATCGACTTCCATTTCCGACTGAAACACCAATGCCAGTGCCGCATGCGCATCCGCATTTGAAGGGTCTATATCCAGTGCTTTCTTCAACGGCACCTTGGCTCGGCCAGTATTACCCTGCTGCAAGTAACCGATGCCCAGTTGGATATATGCATCTCGCGCCTCATCTCGCCCCTTGTCAGTTTTCAGCGGATTAACATCGCCGGTGCTCACACAGCCGGCCAGCAGCGTGAATAGCAACAGCAGCAACGCAGGGCGCAGAATCATCGAGAACATCCCTTCAGACGGATTTGGTGGCGATCAGCGACTGATCGGCTTCGGCACTCAGCTCACGCACGGCAATGTAGCGTTCGCTGCGGCGGGTACGATCCATCACCTGACCGACCAACTGCCCGCAGGCGGCATCGATATCTTCGCCGCGCGTGGTGCGCACAGTGACATTGTGCCCGGCCTTGTACAACAAATCCTGAAAACGGCGGATGGCATTGTTGCTCGGCCGCTCATAACCGGAGAAGGGAAACGGATTAAACGGAATCAGGTTGATCTTGCAGGGGAAATCCGCCAGCAGCGCGATCATCTGCTCGGCATGCTCGGGCTGATCATTCACATCTTTGAGCAAGGTGTATTCGATAGTCAGTACACGCTTCTCGCCGAGCCGCGACACGTAGCGCCGACAGGCGGCCAGCAGCATTTCCAGCGGGTACTTCTTATTGATTGGCACCAACTGATTACGCAATTCATCATTGGGCGCGTGCAGCGACAGCGCCAAGGACACATCCAGCACTTCGCCCAGCTTGTCAATCATCGGCACTACGCCGGAGGTGGACAGGGTTACCTTGCGCTTGGAGATACCGTAGCCCAGATCGTCCATCATGATGCTCATGGCGGCGACTACGTTATCGAAGTTCAGCAGCGGCTCACCCATGCCCATCATCACCACGTTGGTGACGGCGCGGTCGATTTTGGCCGGGACGCTGCTAAATGACTTATTTGCGAGCCACACCTGACCGATGACTTCCGCCGCGGTCAGATCGCTATTAAAACCTTGTTTGCCGGTGGAGCAAAAACTGCAATCCAGCGCACAACCCGCCTGCGAAGATACGCACAGGGTGCCGCGATTACCTTGAGGGATATACACGGTCTCAACGCAACTGCCAGAGGCCACGCGTACCACCCACTTACGGGTGCCGTCGGTGGAGATATCCTGACTGACAATTTCCGGACCGCGAATCTCAGCAAGGTCTTTGAGCTTTTCGCGCAAAGCCTTGCTGACATTGCTCATGGCGTCGAAATCATCGACACCAAAGTGGTGAATCCACTTCATGATCTGACCGGCGCGAAAACGCTTCTCCCCAATAGAGTCGAAGAAGTTTTCCATTTGCTGCTGAGTCAGCCCCAGCAGGTTGACTTTTGCAGTCACGGCAGCGCCTACAGATACAGTCATGGTTTCACCCTCGCTGAATTCGCTTAGCGAATGCGAGCGCACACCTCAGTGGCGGCGAAGAAGTACGAAATTTCGCGAGCAGCAGAAGCTTCGGAATCCGAACCGTGCACAGCGTTTTCGTCGATAGAAACGGCGAAGTCAGCACGAATGGTGCCGGCAGCAGCTTCTTTAGGGTTGGTAGCGCCCATCAGTTCGCGGTTTTTCAGGATGGCGCCTTCGCCTTCCAGAACCTGCAATACCACTGGACCGGAAACCATGAAAGCCACCAGGTCTTTGAAGAAGCCACGAGCACTGTGCTCGGCGTAGAAACCGCCAGCTTCACGCTCAGACAGCTGAACCATCTTCGAGGCAACAACGCTCAGGCCAGCCTTTTCGAAACGGCTAACGATCTCGCCAACTACGTTCTTGGCAACAGCGTCGGGTTTGATGATGGAAAAAGTACGTTCAACAGCCATGTGAAACTCCAAATTCTAAGAATTACAGCGAAAAATAAACCCGCAAATTATACGCGGGTTCCAGTTAAATGCGTAGCGCTGACTCCGCGGCCGTTAGTCCGCTTCTTCAATCCAAGCAGCCTGAATCGCTTCGAGGACTTTCTCACCGCCGCGCTGTGGGTCGTCAGAAAAGTCCGGCAACGCCAGCACCCAGCGATGCAAATCGACAAAATTGACGTAACGTGGGTCAACCTCCGGCTTGCTTTCAGCCAGCTCGATGGCGATATCCAGCACATCGTTCCATTGCAGACTCATGACTGACTCCTCAATGTTTTTCAGAGACCTGATTAAGGGTGTATCTGGGGATTTCTACGACCAGATCAGCCGACCCAACTAGCGCCTGGCAAGACAACCGCGATTCGGCCTCCAGCCCCCAAGCCTTATCGAGCATGTCATCTTCCAACTCATCGGAAGGTTCCAACGTGGCAAAACCCTCTCGCACAATCACATGGCAGGTAGTGCAGGCGCAGGACATCTCGCAGGCATGCTCGATCTCCAGACCGTTACGCATCGCTGCGGCAATGATGGTCTCACCCGGCACACCCTCAACCACTAAACCATCGGGGCAATGCTCAGCATTGGGCAGAAAAATGATCTGCGGCATCAGTTAATCCTCAATTTCATTCAGGCGCCGACCGGCCAGCCCGGCTTTTACCGTGGCATCCAGTCGACGCGCAGCAAAGGCATCTGTTACTTGGGTTACACGCTTAGTCTGCTGCTCAATGGCAGCACCATCGCTACCCACCATCAATTCACTCAACAAGCGCATCTGCAGCTCGATTTCTGCGCGCTCACACGCTTCCAACAAACGCTCGCCGTCCATTTGCAGCGCGGCCTGCACAGCCACCAGCAAACGCTCGGCATCGACTTGCTGCTCACGCAGCACGCGAGCGACCTTGTCGTCACTGGCAAACTTGAACGAGTCCTGCAGCATACGGGCAACTTCGCCATCGGTCAGGCCGTAGGAGGGCTTGACCTGGATAGTAGCCTCGACACCCGAGCCCAGCTCACGCGCCGCCACGCTCAGCAAGCCATCGGCATCCACCTGAAAGGTCACACGAATCTTCGCCGAACCGGCCACCATCGGCGGAATACCGCGCAACTCAAAGCGCGCCAACGAGCGACAATCACTGATCAGCTCGCGCTCACCTTGCAGCACATGAATCATCATGGCCGTTTGGCCGTCTTTATAGGTGGTGAAGTCCTGTGCGCGAGCCACCGGGATAGTGGTGTTGCGCGGAATAACTTTTTCCAGCAAGCCACCCATGGTCTCCAAGCCCAGCGACAGCGGGATCACATCCAGTAGCAGTAATTCCTCACCGTCGCGCTTATTGCCGGCCAAGGTGTCAGCCTGAATCGCCGCGCCAATGGCGACCACCTGATCCGGGTCGATATCGGTCAATGGCTGGCGGGCAAACAACTCCGCCACCGCCTCGCGCACACGCGGCACCCGCGTCGAGCCGCCGACCATGACCACCGCTTCGACCTCAAGCAATTCAATCCCGGCATCGCGTACCGCGCGCCGGCAAGCTTTGAGGCTGCGCGCCACCATCGGCTCAATCAGCTCAACAAACTGCTGACGACTGAGCTCGCCACTCCAATCGCCATGCTTGACCGTTACCGATTCAGCGTCACTCAGCGCCTCTTTAGCGACGCAGGCGCTGTGCAGCAAACTGCGCTGCTGGCCCGGGGCAATATCGGTCGACAGGCCGGCTTCGGCGATGATCCAACTGGCGATTGCGTGATCGAAGTCATCGCCACCCAGCGCGCTGTCGCCGCCGGTGGCCAACACTTCAAAGACGCCGCCGGTCAGGCGCAGAATCGAAATATCAAAGGTGCCACCGCCCAGATCATAGATAGCCACCAAGCCTTCGGCCTGCTGATCCAGGCCGTAGGCCACGGCCGCGGCAGTCGGCTCGTTGAGCAGGCGCAGCACATTTAAACCGGCCAGCCGCGCGGCGTCCTTGGTAGCTTGGCGCTGGGCTTCGTCAAAATAGGCCGGCACGGTAATTACCGCACCGACCAACTCGCCGCCCAGGGTCGCCTCTGCACGTTGACGCAGGACTTTAAGGATATCCGCCGACACTTCTACCGGGCTTTTCGGCCCCTGCACAGTGTCGATAAAGGGCATATGGGATTCGCCACCGACAAAGCGATACGGCAGCTGCTCACCAAGCTGCTTAACATCGGCGAGGCCGCGGCCCATCAGACGCTTAACGGACAACACGGTATTCAGCGGATCTTGCGCGGCGGCCTGCTTGGCGCCTTGGCCCACTTCAATCTGTTGCGCGTGATAACGCACCGCCGACGGCATCAGTAACCGCCCCTCGGCATCAGGCAGCGCCTCAGCCAAACCGCTGCGCACGGCAGCGACCAACGAATTTGTGGTGCCTAAATCAATCCCCACCGCCAGACGGCGCTGGTGCGGTTGCGGGCTTTGTCCGGGTTCAGCGATCTGTAGTAAGGCCATACGTGTCTGACTATGAGGCGCGCCGCATAAGCGACAGGCAGGTTAATCGTCGAGGCGCTCTTCTAGCTGGCGCACTTCATAGGAGAGCTTGTCGAGAAACTGCATGCGCCGTACCAGACGCTCAGCCTGCTCACGACTGGCCGGCACATCCCAGCAGTCCGCAAACTGTTGGTTCAATTCATTCTGAGCCAACTTCAGCCGCTGCTTGAAAGCTTCGACGCCAGCCAGATCAGCACTGTCTTGCAAGTCTTCCAGCTCTTCGCGCAGCTGCATTTGCTGCAAGAGAAACGTCGGATCCTGCACCGTCACTTCCAGCGGCAGCTCACTGCCACTCAAACTGAGCAAATAGCGTGCGCGCGCCGAGGTATTTTTCAGTACCTGATAGGCCTCGTTCAGGCTCGCCGAATGCTCCAACGCCAAGCGTTGTTCGCGCTCGGTGCCGTCAGCAAAACGATCGGGATGAACGCTACGCGCCAGCTCACGATAACGCGTGGCTAACTGCGTAAGATCCAGCACAAAAGCAGGCTTGAGTTCAAACAGGGCAAAATGACAAGGACTACCCACAAGCGCCTCAGACGTTAAAGCTTTCGCCGCAGCCACATTCGCCGCGCACATTGGGGTTATTGAACTTGAAGCCTTCGTTAAGACCCTCCTTAACGAAGTCGAGCTCGGTACCATCCAGATAAACCAGGCTTTTCGGATCGATAATCACTTTGACGCCGTGACTCTCGAACACCTGATCTTCACCGCCGAACTCGTCGACAAACTCCAACACGTAAGCCAAGCCGGAACAGCCGGTGGTGCGTACCGCCAAGCGGATACCGTCACCTTTGCCACGCCCATCCAGCGAGCGGCGCACATGTTCGGCCGCCGCGACAGTCATGCTGATAGCCATCGACAATCTCCTTAGAGCAAGCCTTTCTTCTGCTTGTAATCGCGAACAGCAGCCTTGATGGCGTCTTCCGCCAATACCGAGCAGTGAATCTTCACTGGCGGCAAGGCTAACTCTTCAGCCAAGTGGGTGTTCTTGATCGTTTCAGCTTCATCAAGGGTCTTGCCCTTCATCCACTCGGTAGCCAGCGAGCTGGAAGCGATCGCCGAACCGCAGCCATAGGTCTTGAACTTGGCATCTTCGATGATACCCTGCTCGTTAACCTTGATCTGCAAACGCATCACGTCACCGCAAGCCGGCGCGCCGACCATGCCGGTGCCGACATCTGGATCTTCAGCATCCATCTTGCCGACGTTGCGTGGGTTCTCGTAGTGGTCAATGACCTTTTCACTGTAAGCCATGCTGGTATTCCTCTTTCGATAGGGCGCCGTCTGCGGCGAAATTAATGTGCCGCCCATTCAACCTTGGACAGATCGACACCCTCTTTGAACATATCCCATAGCGGCGACAATTCGCGCAGCTTGGTTACCGCTTCGCAGACTTTCTGCGCGGCGTAGTCAACTTCTTCATCAGTGGTAAAACGACCGAAGGTGAAACGAATCGAGCTGTGCGCCAGTTCATCGTTGCGGCCCAGGGCGCGCAGTACGTACGACGGCTCAAGCGATGCCGAGGTACACGCGGAGCCGGAGGAAACCGCCAGGTCCTTGAGCGCCATAATCAGCGACTCGCCCTCAACATAGTTGAAGCTGAGGTTGAGATTATGCGGTACCCGCGAGGTCAGGCTGCCGTTCAGATACAGCTCTTCGAGGTTTTCGACCTGTTTGTAGAAACGATCGCGCAAGGCGGCAATGCGCACGCATTCTTGCTGCATCTCTTCTTTGGCAATCCGGAACGCTTCGCCCATGCCAACAATCTGATGGGTCGCCAAGGTACCGGAACGCATGCCACGCTCATGACCGCCGCCGTGGGTCTGAGCTTCCAGACGCACCCGTGGCTTACGACCTACATAGAGTGCACCGACGCCTTTCGGACCATAGGTCTTGTGCGCCGAAAACGACATCAGGTCGACTTTCAACGCAGCCAGATCAATCACCACCTTGCCGGTCGACTGCGCCGCATCGACGTGGAATAGCACGCCACGGGAACGGGTCAACTCACCAATTGCAGCAATATCGTTGATGGTGCCGATTTCGTTATTCACGTGCATCACCGAGACCAGAATGGTGTCATCACGCAGCGCGGCTTCAACCATCGCCGGAGTGATCAGACCGTCTTCACCAGGTTCGATGTAAGTGACTTCAAAGCCTTCACGCTCAAGCTGACGCATGGTGTCGAGTACGGCTTTATGCTCAATACGGGTGGTAACCAGATGCTTACCCTTGGTCGCGTAAAAGTGCGCAGCACCTTTAATGGCCAAGTTGTTTGACTCGGTGGCGCCAGAGGTCCAAACGATTTCCCGCGGATCGGCATTAACCAGATCAGCCACTTGGCGACGACCATTCTCGACCGCCTCTTCAGCCTTCCAGCCGAACACATGGGAACGGGACGCCGGGTTACCGAAGTTGCCGTCCACCAGCAGGCATTCACTCATTTTTTGCGCAACGCGCGGATCTACCGGCGTAGTCGCTGAGTAGTCGAGATAAATTGGTAATTTCATAGCGTTTCTCCGTATTCAGGCAAACGTGCAACTTAATCGATAGCGGACGCTTCAATCTTGTCCAAGCGTGCAGCGCCAGTGCTACAGCGGCGCTGATCCTGGCGCGATGCAACTTCCTGAACTTCATGTCGGCTGACCAAGTCAGCCAAGCTGATGCCGCTGAGAAACTGATGGATCTGCTGGCTTAGGTCGCACCACAAATGATGGGTCAAGCAGGTGTCCCCGGCATGGCAATCACCTTGCCCCTGGCAACGCGTGGCATCCACCGATTCATTGACCGCATCAATCACCTGCGCCACTTGAATAGCTGCCATCTCCCGCGCCAACTGATAACCGCCGCCGGGACCGCGCACGCTGGAGACCAAATTACCGCGCCGCAACTTGGCGAATAATTGTTCCAGGTAAGACAAGGAGATGCCCTGACGCTCAGAAATATCGGCCAAGGATACCGGACTGCGCTGCGCATGCAGCGCCAAGTCAAGCATGGCAGTAACGGCGTAACGGCCTTTGGTGGTCAGGCGCATGAACAGGTCCCACAGGATCGCTGATTTGCGCCAATTATCCTATTCCCGAGTATTTAAGTCAACTATAAGACCTATCAATTTACTCGGGATTAGCGCCAGCGTGGTCGAGCATGGTAGCAAAGCACTGCAATCAGCGCATTAAGGTGCTGGCTTGCCGGCCTCATCCTTGACCTCGGCAAAGTCCTCATCACGCAGGCTCGGCAAGTCCTTGGCGCAATAATCGCTGCCAAGCGCTTTCAACGCGCCGCACATACCTTCCAGACGACCATCGACAGCCTGCAAATGATCAAGCAACTGACCAATGGCACGGGCGATCGGGTCCGGCATATCTTCACTCATGCCGTAAGCGTCGAAGCCGATTTTGTCCGCCAGCGCTTGGCGCTTGGCTTGCTGCTCATCATCCTGGGCGTCACGCTTGGCGATTATCCGCGCCGGAATCCCCACCGCCGTCGCACCC
>JAURXE010000523.1 GCA_030654635.1 Pseudomonas sp. | reverse complement strand
TTGCCGTTGGCGGTGATGGTGTTGTTGGCTTCATCAATGGTGATGGTGCCATCAAACGGGCCATGTACCGAGTCGCGGCGCAGCAAGCTAGCACGTTTGACCAGGTCATTGGTCGCACCTTTGCGCACGACGATGGCGCGCAGACGCAAGCCGTCGCCACCACCGGTTTTCTCAATCAGGATGCGCGCCAACAGGCGGCCGATGCGGCCAAAACCGTACAGCACTACGTCGGTGCCTTTACTGGCTTTAACGCCTTGCTGGCCTACCACCGCGGACATTTCTTCGCGCACGAACTGCTCGACGCTGCGGCCATTGCCTTCGGCTTTGAACTTGCTGGCCATACGCCCGAGGTCAACCGAGGCGGCGCCGAGTTTCAGCTCGCTCATGGCTTTGAGCAGCGGGAAAGTGTCCTGCACCGCCAGTTCGACATCATTGGCCAAACGGTGGCGAGCAAAGCGGTGGGCTTTGAGAATGGAGATAACCGAGCGGTTGATCAGGCTGCGGCCGAAGATCGAGCTCACCACATTGTTATTGCGGTAAAGCTGGCCAATCAACGGAATCATCGCCTCGGCGAGGGCCTCACGGTCAATCCACTCACTGAGACACTGGTCAGACTTCTGAGTCACAGGCAGTACCTTCCACGATATGTAGGGGCTAAAAAAAGGGACTACATTATGACGGCGCAAGCCGATCGGAGCAATGCGCGCTGGTCATGACTGACATTCGGTGGTGCTGGCCGCTACAATCGCAGCCTTTCTCGTCACGCCCGCGAGCCGACCGTGCCAGTACTGAGCTTACCGACTCTGCCCGCCGCCAGCGGCAATCTGACCAATGCCAAGCAGGCCTGGGGCAACCTGCCCGGTGCCGCGCTAAGCCTGGCGATTGCCGAGGCCGCCAGCGCCGCCAAACGCTTCACTTTGCTGCTGACCGCCGACAGCCAGAGCGCCGAACGCCTGGAGCAAGAGCTGGGCTTTTTCGCCCCAGAACTGCCAGTACTGCATTTTCCCGACTGGGAAACCCTGCCCTACGACCTGTTCTCGCCGCACCAAGATATCCTTTCCCAGCGTATCGCCGCGCTCTACCGGCTGCCCGAACTGGCCCACGGCATCCTAGTGGTGCCCATCACCACCGCCCTGCACCGCTTGGCGCCGACAAAGTTTTTGCTCGGCTCCAGCCTGGTATTGGATGTCGGCAAGAAACTCGATGTGGAGCAGATGCGCACGCGCCTGCAGGCCAGCGGTTACCGCTGCGTCGACACAGTCTATGAACACGGTGAGTTCGCCGTGCGCGGCGCGATAATCGATTTGTTCCCGATGGGCAATCCGCTGCCCTATCGCATCGACCTGTTCGATGACGAGATCGAAACCCTGCGCACCT
>JAURXE010000517.1 GCA_030654635.1 Pseudomonas sp. | reverse complement strand
ACTACCACCTGGATGACGGCGACACCGGCACCGAGCTGATGGCCTGGCTGCGCACCCGGATGGAGTCGCCGGTACCGGGCGTGGTGATCAGCGCCGACGGCCGCCCGGAACTGATCGCCGCCGTGCATGCCGCCGGCCTCGACTACCTGAGTAAACCGATCAAACCCGCCGCCCTGCGCGCCCTGATCAGCCGGCATCTGCATCTGGGTTGAGTGACGGAACAGCATGCCTAGGGCTTGAGCCTGGTAGCTTTTGTAGGGTGGGCCGCGTAGCGGCCGAACCCACCAGCGTTGTCAGCCCTGGCATAGCTGGTGCGCCGAATGGCGGGTTACGCCTGCGGTCCGCCCTAGGGTTTAACGAAACCCTTGAGCAAATCGCCGACCCGCTCGCCCAGCTCGCGGTTGGCCGACTGTTGCAGGCCGCGGGCCAGTTCAGTCTCCACCACCTCTTCTACCAGCGGGCGCAGTTGCAACAATTGCGCGCTGAGCCGCTCCAGTTCCTCGGCCCGCGGCATGGCGTTGAGCAGCAGCGGGTTGACCAGATGGCTGACTATCATCTGCACTATGCCGGCGGCCAGCGGCTCGACCTGGCCGCGAATCGCCGCCAACTCATTCAATAGCGCCGGCAACGGAATACCGGCCTGAAACAACTGCACCCCGGCGGCAAACAGCCGGGGGCTGGGCACCCGCAGATGGTCGCCGGCAAACTCCAATAGCCCCAGGGCTTGCGCCTGGTCCAGCAGCTGGTCATCGAGCTGCGCGCCAAACAACGCCTGCACCTCATCGAAACCCAGACGCCCGGCCTGTTCCTGATTCCAGGGGCCGACAATCGCCTGTTCCAGTCCCAGCACCTGGGCCAGCCCCTGACCCTGCTGCCAAGCCGCCAGCAGTTCGCGAATGCTGGCGATGCTGTAGCCGCGCTCCAGCAAGTCGCCGATCAGCTTGAGCCGCTGCAGATGCTCGGCGCCGTAAATCCCCACCCGGCCGCGTCGCGTCGGCGCTGGCAACAGGCCGCGGTCCTGATAGGCGCGCAGGTTACGCACCGTGGTGCCGGCCTCACGGGCCAGTTCATCGACGGTAAATTCAACTGCCACTGCAGCGGCCTGCGCTTCGGCGGGCTGGGGCAACAGACGTTGTAATAAAGACGGGAGAGTTTTCATGGCGGCGATCATAGCCGCCCCCGGCGGCCAGCAACAACCGGCTTAGGGGCCGACTTAAGAACCGGCTTAACCCGCCCAACCTTGGATTGGACTTGCCACGGGCCGCTCGCGCCCGTCATCCGCAAAACGCCCGCCAAGCCAGCACCGGCAAGGCCCCCGGGGTTGCGGTAACAGCGGTAACAGCCCAGCCGCTCAGGCCATCAAGGCGCTGGTAGCCCTGGCCATCCTCACCAATAATTACTGTGACATTGAACGATGTAACAGTTAATCACCCCGGAGCCCACCATGCCTGCCAGCGCCCCAAGCCTGACCGCCTACGACCTGACGCAATTTCGCGCCACCCAGCAGCTCGCTTACCAGTGTGTGGAAAGCATCGCCAAGGAGCTGCAACCGGGCATCACCGAAAAAGCCGCAGCGGCGCTGATGAAGACCTGGCTGCAGGATCACGGGGTCAAGGAGTGGTTCCACGAACCTTTTGCCTGGTTCGGCCGGCGCACCGCCTTCGAAGGCTTCGATGGCCTGCGTCATCTGCGCGGCTTCAACCTGGCGTTCTTTCCGGGCAAAACTCAGCTGGCCGAAGGCATGCCCTTTATCCTCGACGTCGCCCCGACCCTCGGCGCCTACACCGCCGATGTCGGCTACTCAGGCAGCCTGGGCGAGAACCTGTTGATGGAGCGCTTGCTCGATGACCTGATGGCCCATCGCGAATTGATCGTCCAGCAGGTCAAGCAACGCCTGCCGCTGGCCCAGGTCAGCCAGGCGGTCGATCGGCTGTGCGCCGAACAAGGCACCCTGCCACGTCACAAGGCCTATCCGTTTGAGGTGCTGGCCCACCGGGTGGAGAAGCTCGGCACTCACCAGACCAAGCTGGCGCTGGCGCGTTTCGGCGTGCGCAATGTCGCAACCCTAGTGAAAAACGCCCTGGTCACCGGCCGCCGCGAAGGCTGGTCGCCACTCTGGTCGAGCCACTCACGCTCGCAGCATCCACCGACCCCGGGCCTCTGGGCGGTGGAGCCGCACCTGGGCTTTCGCGGCGTCGGCGCCAAGTTTGAAGAGTTGCTGGTAGTCACCGACACCGATGCCTACTGGCTGGATGACGACCTGCCCCATGTGCGGCGCTGGTTGGAACGTGGCCTGTTGACCCGCACGCCGGTGGCGGCATGAACGCGCCGCAGGTTTTGCCGGTACAACCGCTGCGCGCCGAACCCTGGGTCGCCGAAGCATTGCGGGTGCAGGGCGATGGCGTCGAGCTGGCCGCCTACCGCTGGGGCACTCGCGCGGGCC
>JAURXE010000512.1 GCA_030654635.1 Pseudomonas sp. | reverse complement strand
GCTCTTCGTCGGGATTAGCCGGCGTTTGCTCGACGGTTTCCTTGGCCTCTTCATCTTCTTCGCCTAAGTCTTCGCTCATATGTTGTTCGATGCCGAGCGGGTCCAGCAGCAAGTCGCCGCTGGCTTGGTCGTCTTTGTCCCACAGGCGTTCGGCGATGACGATCAGGTGGCCGCCTTGGGCGGTCCACTGCTGTAGGCGCTCGGTTTGTTTCGGTGTCAGGTATTCGCGCGAGCCGAGCATGACCAGGGTTTGACCCTTGCTGGGCAGGGTTGCCAGTACTTCTAAGCTGTCGGCGCGCTGCACCTTGCGGCCTTGTTTGGCGAGAAAGTGTTCGGCGGCCAGATACGGATTGCCCTGCACCTCAGGCGCCGGCCCGTGCTTGATGACTTTCTGGTAAGGCGTGGCGATGCTTAGCAGGTAGATACCCAGCAGGCCGAGGAGCAGGAAGAGGCCCGCGCCGAGGAAAAACCCTGTGCGCCGACTCATGGACGCACCTGCGGATTAACCGGTTGTGGGTTAAACAACCGCCGCCAGCCTTCACAGAGGCCACGTTTAAGACTGGCCGGCGGCAATTGATGGCCATAGGCAAGGTTCTGCCAATGCCGGGTTAGCACCTGGGCGAACCGACTGAGTTCGGCCAATTGCAGTTGCTCGGTTAATTGCAGCACCTCGCCCTCGGTGTGCGAGCCTTTGAGGGCCAGTCGATAGTCATGCAGCAGGCGACTGAGCAGGGCGCGGTAGAGCAGGCCCAGGGCTTCGCGGGGTTGCTCGGCCCAGAGTTGTTCGGCGGCGCTGGCGATGTCGTCGGGCAGGCTTTCTGGCGTCACCTCCAGACCGAACAACTGGGTTGGGGCAAGCTTCTGGCGTTTATGTGGCAACTTCAGCCGCCCGCTAAAGGTGCGTAACCACTCGCGGTAACGCCAGGCCAGCAGCGTCAACAGGCTGAGCAGTGCAGTCCACAAAATAACTTCGACGATGATGGCCAACTGTTCGAAGTTGTTGAGCAGGCCAAGTTGCTCCAACAATTTCTTGATTTTCGCGGCCAGGCCTTTCGCCTCGGCATCGCTGGTTTTCTTCGTCTCTGTTGGCTCGCCAAATTTCCAGCGGGTCACCGTTTGGCGATTTTCAAACGGCGGCTGGTCGAGCAGTTGGCTGATGCTGGCTTGCGCGGCCTTGCTATTCAGCGGTTGTTTGAGCAGGCGTTCGGCCTCGGGCCCGGCAGGGTCAAACTGCGGGATAGGGCAACTGCCAATCGCCGATGTGGCCCATACGGCAGCCGGCGGTTGCAGGAAAAACAGGCCGCAAGCCAATAGCAGTACGTAACTCAGCTCGCTCAGGCGCTGGCGCAGGCGGCGAAACGCCAGTTCCAGGTCCCAGGCTTCCAGGGCGCTGCGCCGATTGAGGTAAAGGCTAAAACCGCAGGCGACGTAAATCGGCTCCCAGACAATCAGCAGCAGCGCATAAAACAGGTTGTACAGGTGCTGCATCCACAAGCTGACTTCACCCTCGGGCGCCATCAGTTGGCTCCAGTCCCAGTCGGTTTTTAGCTGTTGCGGCAGCAACAAATACAACAGGCTGAGCATGCCGAAATACAGCGCGGTTTCGATGTGTACGCCGACTATGGTCAGCCAGGTGGCGGGGCCGGTATCGCGTTGGCCGAGCACCATCAGGCGCTGGCTGCGGGCCTGGCCGCCCAAGCCTTCGAGTTGTAATACCGGCAGGTCAAAGCTGCGGGTGACGCTTAGGCGGCGCCAGGTCAGGCTGGCCAGCAGTTGCGGTTTCAGCAGGCGCGGCAAGGCCTGGAAGGCTTGCTTGAGGCTTGGTGTGGCGCCGAATAAAGCCTGCGACAGAATATGGAGCGGCAGCCGTTCATACAGCGGCTTTAACCACCAAAACAGCAGCATGGCCAGGCTGGGGTATTGCCAGAGTAGGGCGCTGCAGAGCAAAAATATTGGCAAGGTCAGCAGCGCCCAGCTGGCACTCAATAGCCCGCGATGCCGGCGGGCCAGCAACACGCCAAGATCCAGGGCTTCCCAGGCGCTGCGCGGGCGAATAATCACGCTGGCGTCAATCAGGCGCATGGCGGCCTCTTATTCAGGCTGATGCTGCTTGTGCAGGCTTTAATCTGCGTCATTTTGACCTCGTCCGGCGAAGCCAAAATAGCCGGCGACCAATAGCCACAGAGCACCACCGACAGCAAATTTAACGCTGGCGCTGGTGTAGGTCATTGACGACCAATAGGCTTCGATAAAGGCCGCAATCAGCAGCAGTAAGATGGCCCCGGCGACCAGTTGCACGCTTTGTGCGGCGGCCAAGCGCAAGGCCTCGCTGCGCGGCCAACGCCCCGGCGCAATGAGCGCCCAACCGAGTTTTAATCCTGCAGCGCCCGCCACTGTGATGGCGGTTAGCTCGAAGGCGCCGTGGCCGATGACGAACGACCAAAAGGTCAAGCCGGAGCCGATCTGGCTCAAATGCCCGGCGACGGCGCCGATCATCAGGCCGTTGAAGAACAAAAAGAACAGGCTGCCCAGGCCAAACAACAAACCGCTGGCGAAGGTCTGAAAGGCGATGCCGATATTGTTCATGATGTAGTAGCCGAACATCACCCAGTCATCGCCAGAGTTACGCTCGCCAAAGCGGCCCAGGCGCTGGGAATCAGGGTCGTACATCGACTCCATCGCGTGCACCTGGTCGGGCGCCACCACGCTGTAGACCAGGTCGGGGAACAGATAAACCAGCAGCCCCATGCCGAGCAAGCTGCCATAAAACAGCAGGCTGGCGCACAGCAGGCTGCGCCATTCGCGGCGCACCAGCTGGGCAAAGCCGGTCAGCAGGAAGCGAATCAGATTGGCGCCCAAATGGCTGCGATGGCGATACAGCTGTTGATGGCCGCGCATCACCAGCTGTTGCAGTTGTTCGACTAAATGGCTGCTGTAGCCGCGCTCTTGGGCCAGCGCCAATTGCTGGCAGAGGTGCCGATAACGGGCGGCAAAATCCTGGCTGTGCTCAGGCTTGGCCTTGCCGCGCTCAAGGGCGTGCAGTTGTTCGGCAAAGCTTTGCCAGCCGCTTTGGTAGTGGTTTTCAAACAGGCTTTGTTTCATGTTGGCCCCAGTAAACCACGGGCAATGCCGTTGAGTTGGGCTTGGGCCTGCTCGGGCGGCACCTGTAACGGCTCGGCCAAAATGGCCGCCACCTCGTCGCGACGGGCGCTGGATAATCCGCTTTGTCGCTCGGCAAAGGCCAAAATGGCCCGTTGCTCGGCCAGGTTCATGTTGAAGGGCGCGCGCAGCGGTTCAACCTCTGGCAGTGCGGGGCGGGTTGCCGGCTTTTCCTGGTAGACCACTAGGGTGCCGGCGGCCAGATCGCCCAGGCGTTTAAAGGCCGGATGGTTAAGGCTGCTGAGAATCCCCAGGGCGTAGGCAAAGGGTAGGAAATCGACAAAGCGCAACAGATTTCGGGTTAGCGAAGCGCCCCAGCCTATGGGGGTGCCATCGTCATGCACCACCCGTAAACCCATCCATTGTTTACCCGGTGAACGGCCTTGATTGAGTACCTCAAACAGCACCATGTACCACCAGGTCAGCATAAACATCAGGATGGCACCAAGGCCTTTACCGAGCTTGCCGAGCAGTTCGAGTAACAGCAGCAGTAACAGTAAGACCACACCCCGAATCGCCAAATCGATGGCGAACGCCAAGGCGCGCGGCACTAAGCTGGCAGGGCGCAGGGTGAGGTCGATGCCTTCCGGGGTTTCCACTTTATAGCGGGTGTCCAGCAGCTCGATTGGCGCGCTACTGGGTTGGGGCACGGCGCTGGTGGGGTTAGAAGACATCGGCTGGCTGCGTCAAGGAAAGCCCGATGCTAGCGAGCAGCAGGCGTACAAGCAACCGGAGGCGTGTGCGCTCCGGCGTAATTAAGGCGATTACTCGGCTACGGGCAGGACGCCGAAGATGGTGCGGTACAGCACGCCGCTGGCAATGGCCCAGAGCGGTACTGTCCAGATCATGCCGATACCCAGCGGGATGGCGCTTAGACCAACGATCAGGCCCAGTACGAGGTTCAGGCCGAGCACTTTGAACCAATGTTGGCTGATGGCTTTGCGTGAGGTCTCCAGGGCTTGCCAAGGCGACAGGCCGCGCTCGATTACCAGTGGCAAGGCCAGAGCGTAAGCAATCATCAGGTAAATGCCGGGTAACAGCAGCAGTAAGCATCCCGCGTAGATCATTACCAGCATCAGCACGCCGGTGATGATGATAGGCAGCGGATTTTTAAAGCCGCTGAAGGTCAGATCAAAGTTAAAGGCTTGGTCGGCAGCGCGGCGAATGCCGATCATCATCATGCCTGCCAGTAGCGGATAGGTGACTGCCGCGCCAAGAATGCTGATAACAAATTGCCCGGCCAGCATGCCAGCGAGATTTTCTGGATCGGCCTGCAAGCCAATCAAGCCGAGCATGGCACCGAACACCGAGTTGATGATGGTGGCGGCCACGGCGTAAATGATAACGGCGCCGATGATCAGGCCTTTGCTGCCTTTGACTCGCTGCCAGGCGTCACTGAGTAGCTCACCGATGCGAAAATCATAGCCACGACTTAAGGCTTCTTCGATGCTCGGCACTTGCTGTGTCGGCGCGGTTTCTTGCAGATTGCTGGCGGGGACGGCGTAGGGGTTTTCGCTGGTATCGGCGTTCATCGGAACAGTCCTTGTGCTGGGGTTGAGATCCTGGCCGCCATGCTAACGGCTCGCGTCGCTTGCGGGCAAGGCTCGCCAAGCTTTGTTGGCTATGCCTAAACTGCCGCCGCCACCCTGTTTAGGACTTTGTCGTGACGCCCAGTATTTTTTGGTATGACTTTGAGACCACCGGCATTAACCCGCGTTGTGATCGGCCGCTGCAGGTGGCTGGGATTCGCACCGACGAGGCGCTGAACGAAATCGGCACGCCGCTGAATATCTATTGCCAGCCCAGTGACGACATCCTGCCGCACCCCATGGCCTGTTTGATTACCGGCATTACCCCGCAGCGTTTGGCCGAGCAGGGGCTGCCGGAAGCCGAGTTTATGACTCGCCTGCACGCTGAGCTATCCACGCCGGGCACTTGCGGCGCCGGTTACAACAGTTTGCGCTTTGATGATGAAGTGACTCGCTACAGCCTCTACCGCAACTTCTTTGATCCTTATGCGCGTGAGTGGCAGGGCGGTAATACCCGCTGGGACTTGATTGATCTAGTTCGCACCGTCTATGCCCTGCGCCCCGAGGGATTTAATTGGCCAGAAGAGGAGGGTCGCGTCAGCCTTAAGCTGGAGCGCCTGACTAAAGAAAACGGCATTGAACACGCGCAGGCTCACGATGCCCTGAGTGATGTGCGGGCTACCATTGCCTTGGCGCGCTTAGTGCGCGAAAAACAACCCAAGCTGTACGAATTTCTTTATCGCCAGCGCAGCAAGCCACGGGTATTGGAGCAGATTCAATTACTGCAGCCATTAGTGCATGTGTCAGGGCGATATTCGGCGGCACGACATTATTTGAGTGTGATTTTACCGCTGGCCTGGCATCCCAAAAATCGTAATGCATTGATCGTTTGCGATCTGCAACTTGACCCGCAAGTGCTGCTGCAATTGGATGGTGAAACCTTGCGTCAGCGCCTCTACACGCGCCGTGAACAACTGGCCGAGGGCGAATTGCCAGTACCGTTGAAGTTGCTGCACGTCAATCGTTGCCCGGTACTGGCACCTTTAACGGTATTGCGTGACAGCGATAAGCAGCGTTTGCAATTGGATTTGCCTGTCTGCCAGCAGCGCGCAATAACCTTGCGCGAGAACCAAGGTGTGTGGCTGGAGAAAATGCAGACTATTTATGCTGAAGAAGGTTTTGCGCCCAGTGAAGATCCCGAGCAGCAGTTATATGACGGTTTTTTCGGTGATCGCGATCGTCGACTCTGTGAGCAAGTGCGGCGCGCCGAGCCCGAAGAATTAGGCCGGCCAGTATGGCCATTTGATGACATGCGTTTGCCGGAGTTACTGTTTCGTTACCGCGCTCGCAACTTCCCGCACACCCTAACGCTGGAAGAAGCTGAACGCTGGCAGTTGTTCTGCAAGCAGCGGTTAACTGATCCGCAGTTTGGCGCACCTAATACCCTAGACGCTTTCGAGCAGGCTTTGACGCAGGCTCTGTCTGGCGCGACGGCCGCTCAGCAGGCGTTTTTGGCGCAGTGGCAGGCTCATGCGCAGCAGTTGGCCAAGCGCTTGTCGCTGTAGTTGAGCTTTTGACCAGGCAATAAAAAACGCCAGCATGCTGGCGTTTTTATATAGCAGGGCAGCTTAGTCGAGCAGGGTGACCCAGCTTTCAACTACGTCGGAGCCCCACTTGGCTTTCCATTCTTTCAAGACTTTGTGATTGCCACCTTTGGTTTCAATCACGTCGCCGGTGTTTGGATTTTTGTATTGCTTCATTTTACGAGCACGCTTGGTGCCGGTAGTTTTGCTAGCGCGAGCAACTTTGCCAGCTTTAGCTTGCGGATCAAGAATGGCGATGATGCTTGGCAGGGCTTTTTGATATTCAGCCATCAGTGCGCGCAGCTTGGTTTCAAATTCAAGCTCTTGTTTGAGCTTGTCGTTTTCCGACAGGCTTTTCAGGTGTGCTTGCAGTTCTTTGATTGCTGCTTCGGTTGAGCGGTATTCATTGACTAAGGACATTGGCTTTCCTATGGGTGTTCGAGTGGTCAGTTGAGTAGTGTCGGTAATAGTAGTCAGGCGCTTACAATCTGTAAACAAGTCAAACGAATTTATATAAAATAAGCGCTTATTAAATAACCAGTAGAGATACTTGTGTAAGTCTTTGTCGCATAACTGGACTGATTTAAGTCGGATACCGATTGTGCGTTTGCTGTTAGCCGGTGTTGTTACAGTTTGTTGCGCTCGATTGTTAAGCAGGGGTGCACGCCTCGGGTGCTATGGGCCTAACGGATGAGTAGTTGCCGCTTAGTAATACTGAAGTTTTTGCTGTCACTGGCTAGAATGAAGATCTTTGCCGGGTTTCTGGAGTTTTCTGTATGCGTACTTTTCGGCTGGTTATAGCCTGCCCGGACCGCGTTGGTATCGTGGCTAAGGTGAGTAATTTTTTGGCCACCTATAACGGCTGGATCACCGAGGCGAGTCACCATTCAGACAATCAGAATGGTTGGTTCTTTATGCGTCACGAGATTCGCGCAGACTCGCTGCCGTTTGATCTGGCCGGGTTTCGCCAAGCTTTTGCGCCCATTGCCCAAGAGTTTTCCATGGACTGGCGGGTCACTGATTCGGCGCAAAAGAAACGCGTGATATTGATGGCCAGTCGCGAGTCGCATTGCCTGGCGGATTTGTTGCATCGCTGGCATAGCAATGAACTGGATTGCGAGATTCCCTGCGTAATTTCCAACCATGATGATTTACGCAGCATGGTGGAGTGGCACGGTATTACCTTTGAGCATGTGCCGGTTGATCCACAGAACAAACAACTGGCTTTTGCCGAGGTTTCCCGCCTGGTCGAAGCCAGTCAGGCCGACGCCATAGTGCTGGCGCGCTACATGCAGATTCTGCCGCCACAACTGTGTCAGGCTTTTGCGAAGCGGGTGATTAACATCCATCACAGCTTTTTGCCGTCCTTTGTTGGCGCCAAGCCCTATCACCAAGCCTCGTTGCGCGGGGTGAAGTTAATTGGGGCAACTTGTCACTACGTTACTGAAGAGCTGGATGCCGGTCCGATCATTGAGCAGGACGTGGCGCGCGTGACCCATCGCGACAGCATCGAAGACATGGTGCGTTTGGGTAAAGATGTCGAGAAGAGAGTGCTCGCGCGTGGGCTACGCTTGCATTTGGAAGATCGAGTGCTGGTTCACGACAACAAAACAGTCTTGTTCGACTGAGTCCATTGCGCAGCCTGCGGCTTCGATGGGTTCGACGCTGTGCTTAATTGGAGCTTCGGTATGCTTAAGTCGATCAGCGTAGGTGATTGCATGGTTCGTCATCCGCTGACGTTTCGTGCCGATACCGATTTATTGCTCGCTATTGAGCAGTTGCTGGCGCATCGCGTGGCGGCGGCACCAGTGGTCGATGAGCATGGTCAGTTGCTTGGCCTGCTCTGCGAGGGGGACTGCCTGCGCGGCATCTTGGCGGCCACCTACCATGACGCGGTGGGTGGCAGTGTTGCCAACTACATGAGCACTGCGGTTGAAACAGTCAGCGCTCAGGCCGACCTTAGTGAGGCGACCGAGCGTTTTGTGCGGGGCGGCCACCACCATTTTCCGGTGCTGGAGAATGGTCGTTTAGTTGGGTTGGTGAGTCGCCATGAAGTGCTGCTTGGGCTTAAGGCCTTTGCGCAGCATGCGCCGCGCGGACCAGGTAAAGGTTAGCAATGGCATATCGCCGTTGGCTTGTGGGCAACTCATCTATCAGGTGTTAGTCATGAAAGATCCGCTCGCCCGCGGCGCTTCTAATCCGCCGGCAACGCTTGGTGAAGGTTGCGTCAGCCGTTATGACCCCAGTGAGCTAAGCGGCGAGCATGGCGCTGATTTTGCTGCTGCCGCCGAGCTGTGGCTCCAATTGCAGGGGCCACTTGAGCTTGCAGTAGAGACTGAACCGCTAAAATTGCTGCGCACAGCCATCAGCAAGACGCGCTAAGGCTGTTAGCGCGTCTTGGTTCCCCCGCTTAGATGCGAAAGCTATTGACCAGTTGTTGCAGGCGCACGGCTTGCTGTTGCAGATCATCACAGGCGCGCAGGGTTTCCTGCAGGTTTTCGACGCCCTGCTGATTGAGTTGATTGATTTCGTGGATGTCGACGTTCAGCGACTCGACCACTGAGGTCTGCTCCTCGGTGGCGGTAGCGACCGATTGGTTCATGCCGTCAATCTCTCCGATGCGCTCGGTCACGCTGCCGAGCCGTTCGCCGGCTTGGTTGGCGATCTCGACACTTTCTTCGCTGTAGCGCTGGCTCTCGGTCATGGTGATCATCGAGTCGCGCGAGCCGACTTGCAGCTCCTCAATCATTTGCTGGATTTCTTGGGCCGACTCCTGGGTGCGATGGGCGAGGTTGCGCACTTCATCGGCCACCACGGCAAAACCGCGGCCGGCCTCACCGGCACGCGCCGCTTCGATGGCGGCGTTGAGGGCCAGCAAGTTGGTTTGCTGGGAGATGCTTTTAATCACCTCAAGAATCTGGCCGATGTTCACGGTTTTGCTGTTGAGTGTTTCGATATTGCTGCAGGACGCACTGATTTTGCTCGACAGCTCACTCATGGCGAGGATGGTTTTGCCAACCACCTCACGGCCATCTTCGGCCAAGTGGCGAGCATCGGAGGCCTGATTCGACGCTTGGGCAGCATTGCGGGCGATTTCCTGGGCGGCGGCGCCCAGTTCATTAATGGCGGCGGCGACACTGTGGGTGCGGTTGGCCTGCTCGTCGGAGTTGGCCATCGACGAGGTCGATGCGTTGAGCACCAACTTGGCCACCTGATTGAGCTGGGCGGTGGTCGATGAAACCTCACGGATCGAGGTGTGAATCCGCTCGACGAACTGGTTAAAAGCGCCGGCCAGTTTGCCAAATTCATCCTGGGATTGGATTTCCAGGCGTTTGGTTAAATCACCTTCACCCTTGGCGATGTCCTGCATGGCTTTGCCCATGGCGGCCAGGGGTTGCATCAGCACGCGAATCAACAGACTGAGCAGGAAGATGATGCTGGTCACGGCAATGACGGTGGCGATAATGGCTGAGGTGCGAAAGGTGCTGAGCATCGAGTAGGCTTTGCTTTTATCGATGCTCAGGCCCACATGCCAGGTCACTGACGGCAGGCCTTTTACCGGGCTGAAGGTGATCAGTCGGGTCTCGCCGTTTTGCTCCACTTCACTGAGTTTTTTGCTCAGCGTCGGGGTGTTAGTGGGGTATAGCTCACTGAGGTTTTTCATCACCAGACTGTTGTCTGGGTGCACGAGGATTTTGCCGTCATCGCTGACCAAAAAGGCATAGCCAATGCCGTTAAAGTTCAGCGAGTTGATGATCTGCACCAGGGTTTTCAGGCTCAGGTCGCCGCCCACCACGCCGGCTTCTTTGGCTGGGGTGGCGATGGTGATGATCAGCTCTTTGGTGGCGGCGTCAATATAGGGTTCGGTAAGGGTGGTGCCGCCGGCGCTGCGGGCATCCTTGTACCAAGGACGAGCGCGCGGGTCATAGTCGGCGGGCATTTCGTCATTGGGGCGCATGATGAAGCTGCCATCGCTGCCGCCCAAATAGGTAAAGACAAAGGTTTTTGCCAGGGTTTGTTGTTCCAGCAGGCTTGCCACTGCGGCCGGTTCCGGGTTGCTCGAGACCGATTGCGAGACACTCTCGACTAACAATATTCGCCCGGACAACCAGTTTTGAATATTGTTGGCGGTGGCCTCGCCCATCTCACCTAAATAGCTTTCAAGGTCGTCACTGATGGCGGTGCGTTGCAAGTAATCGTTGTACAGGGCAAATAAGGAAAAGGCGGCGACGACCACTAGCGACGCGGCGACTAGGATTTTTTGCCGAAACTGCAGGTTAATGGCCATGGCGGGGAGTTCCTTGTATGTGGGCTGTGCAGCTTTGCGCGAGCCGCATGGGTATGCTGTGGTTCTCGGCACAATTGAGTAAAGCTTGAATCAGAGGAATGGCCAAATGCCTGCAACTAACCCGTTTATTTTTGGCGCCGACCCTGCTGGTCAGCCCGTTGCCCAAGCCTTGCGCATGACCAATCGGCATGGCTTGATTGCCGGCGCTACCGGCACCGGTAAAACCGTGACCTTGCAACGCCTGGCCGAGGCCTTTAGTGATGCCGGTGTGGCGGTGTTTGCCGCCGATGTCAAAGGCGACTTGTGCGGGCTGGGTGCCAGCGGTAATCCCCAGGGCAAAGTGGCCGAGCGGATCGCCAGCATGCCGTGGCTGGCGCATCAGCCCCAGGCTTATCCCGTTACGCTGTGGGATATCAATGGCCAAAGTGGGCATCCGCTGCGCACCACGTTGAGCGAACTGGGGCCGTTGTTGTTGGGCAATTTGCTCGAGCTCAGCGATAGCCAGCAAGCGGCGCTGTATGCCGCGTTTAAAGTGGCCGATCGCGAGGCTTTGCTGCTGCTCGACTTGAAAGATTTGAAAGCCTTGCTCAATCACCTGAGTGCCCATCCCGCGCTGTTGGGCGAAGACAGTGCGCTGTTTACCAATGCCTCAGCACAAGCCTTGCTGCGCCGTTTGGCAACTCTTGAGCAGCAGGGTGTCGAGGCGTTGTTTGGTGAGCCGGCGCTGCAGTTGGAAGATATATTGCGTACCGAGGCGGATGGCCGCGGACGCATTCATTTGCTCGATGCCAGCCGTTTGGTGCACGAGGCGCCGAAGGTCTACGCGACGTTTTTATTATGGTTGTTGGCCGAGTTGTTTGAGCAATTGCCCGAGCGCGGCGATGCCGATAAACCTCTGTTGGCGTTATTTTTTGATGAGGCGCATTTGCTCTTTGCCGACACCCCCCAGGTGCTGCAGGAGCGTTTGCAGCAAGTGGTGCGCTTGATTCGCTCGAAAGGCGTTGGGGTGTATTTCGTCACCCAATCGCCCGCCGATTTACCCGATGAGGTGTTGGCGCAGTTGGGCTTGCGTATTCAACACGGCCTGCGCGCATTCACCACTAAGGAACAGAAGTCGCTGCGGGCGGTGGCGGATGGTTTTCGACCCAATCCGGCGTTCGACAGTTTGACGGTGTTGACCGAGCTGGGGATTGGCGAAGCCTTGGTCAGCACCCTGGAGGAGAAAGGCACGCCGGCGATGGTGCAGCGGGTGGCTATTGCGCCACCGCAATCGCGTATCGGCCCGCTAACGGCCGCCGAGCGGGCGCAGTTGCTGGCACAGTCGCCACAGCGCGGGCGTTATGACAAGGCGATTGATCGTGAGTCCGCCTATGAGTTGCTGTTGGCGCGTACTGCAGCTGCCACAGCTACAGTGACGACGCCTGATCCGGCTAAAACGACCAGTGCGGGCGGTGGTTTTGCCGAGATGGCCGGTGACTTGCTGGGTGGCCTGGCTGGGCAGGCGATGAAGAGTGCGGTACGTCAGGCGGCCAATCAAATTGGCCGCGAGTTGGTGCGTGGCTTGCTCGGTTCCTTGTTGGGGGGGAAACGCCGCTGAGTGGTTGGCTAATGCCTGGGTTCTTACTTCCAGCCCATTAGCCAGCATTGCTCATCCTGTAGCGCCTGCCAGTCCAAGCGTTCGCTGCGTTTTGTCAGTATTGCTTGTAGCTCAAGCTGTTGGACGCTGCCGTCTTCATTGCAAAACAGTTCTGTCACTAGGAAATGTTTTTCCCGATTTTGCGGAGCGCTGGCTGTCCATTTTGACAGCAGTAATTTATCTGGATTAAGCCTTCGCATTACAAATGCCCCATCAGTTTGTGGGCGGCTTCTTGGCCGCTCAGCCAGGCGCCTTCAACCCGGCCTGATGAACACCAGTCGCCACAGGCATACAAGCCTAAGTCTGCGTCGGCCAGCGCGCCCCATTGATGCGCCGTTGCTGGGCGAGCATAGAGCCAGCGGTGGGCCAGGCTGAATGCCGGTGCCGGCACTGCGCAACCAATTAGCTCGGCAAAGGCGCCATGCAATTGTTCAATCACCGCCTCCTTGCTGAGGTCGATGTGCTGCTTGCTCCATTGGCTGCTGGCGTGCATTACCCAAGTGTCCAGCTGAGTTTCGCGCTCGGGTTTGCTGCGATTACGTGTCAGCCAGTCCAGCGGGCTGTCTTGCACAAAGCAGCCTTCAACTTCGGTCTGCAGTGGGAGAGTGAACCCCAGGGCTATCGCCCAAGTGGGTTCCATTACCACGCTGGCGGCAGCACCAGCCAGTTTCGGGGCTGCAGCCAGTAGGGTGGTGGCTTGCGGCGCGGGTGTTGCGACGATTACATGAGTAAAGGGGCCGTGGGTATTGCCTTCGGCGTCCAACAGGCTCCAATGGTGTTCACCGCGAAACACCTCGGTAATCCTACAGCTGAACTGCACCTGCATGCCGGCAAGCATGGCACGGGTAATGGAACTCATACGCGGGGTGCCGACCCAGCGAACTTGTTCATCCGGTGAAAAACTCAGTTGACCATGACTGGCATGATAGAGCTTGGGCATCC
>JAURXE010000511.1 GCA_030654635.1 Pseudomonas sp. | reverse complement strand
AATTCTTAGTTCGGTGGGCATTTAGCGGTGCGGTCTGAGGCGTTGCCTCGGGCTTTTTTATGCTGCGGGCCGGCCAATCATTGCGAGTATTGACTATGTTGGAACAATCTTTAAAGCAGTTGGAACAGTTGGTGACTGACCTGGTTAAGGCCAATCAAAGCCTGCACGAGGGCAACGCGCAGTTAACCGTCCAGCTGCAGCAAATCAAGGAAGAGAACGAAAGCCTGCAGCTCAGCGCCCTTGAGCAAGACGACCAGCACAGCGCCACTATCGCGCGGATTCAGGCCTTGGTGGCCGTGGCTTCGGCTGGGCAGGGTGGTGCCGGCTCGAACGCGGGTAACTCATGAGGAAAGATGGCGCCGGAGTGACGCTGATCAACATTCTCGGCTGCGACTACAGCGTCAAGGCGCCCGCCGGCCAAGAGCAGACCTTGGTGGCGGCCGGGCAATTGCTGCAGCAGTTGTTGGCCGAGACCAAGGCGCAGGCACCGGCCCTGGTGCGCGACAAGTTGCTGGTGATGACCGCGCTGAAAATCTGCGCCCAATTGCAGGCCCAGCAATACAACCGTCAGCAGGGTGTGGAGCAGGTCGAAGCCCTGGTCAGCGCCCGCATCGATGCCATCGCTCAGCTGATCCAGCCGGCTTAGGGCGGGCTTGGGCTCAGTACTGCGACTTGATTACGTTGATGCCTTTGTTCAGTACTTCACGCCAGGCCAGGCGGGTGTCGCCGTCGCAGAGTTTGTCGTGTTCGGTGATGGCTTTGAGCAGCGCGTCGAGCCACAGGTTGTAGAGCTCTGGGCGAATATCCAGGCCGCCGCGGGCGTGGCTGCAACCGAGGGCGCGCAGTTTGGTGTCGGGCATGCCACGGGCATGCATGACCAGATTGAGGATGCCGTGGCGCAGTAACTGCTTTTGCGCGGTCATGTCGGTGTCGACGAATTTGGCGCGTACGTCTGCGGAGCTGGTGAGAAAGTGCAGGTAAAAGGTGTCGAAAAAACCAGTGCTGGCGCAGCAGCGGCCATAGCTTTGCATAACGATATCGGCGGAATTCATGGGGCTCCAAGGGGTGGGCGGTAACGCAGGTCGGCGGCCAGTGCGGCTGAACGGACGCGCCTAGGGTCGCGCAAACTACCGGAATAGAGCGTCTAAATACAAGTTAATCAATGGTCTTAGGCTGTGCGAGTTGATCGCTTGCGCAGCTATTGACTGGTTGGTCGAGGCTTGTTCTATGGCGATGCTCGGTGAGCTGTTGAGCGCGGCTAACCTCCTACAAACAGCAAGCTTGTGCTGCAATGGCTAATCGGTTCTAGGCCATTTTGCAGGCCTGTTGCGCCTGCTCGCGCGCGTGCTAGGGGCGCTTGAGCAGGCGCGGTGCTCAGACGCTGGTGAGCTGCGCGCTGAGGTCGCTGGCGCTGTCATTGGCGCTGTCGCTCAGTGGGTTTGGCTGCGCTTGCTCGGCGACGCCGGCTAAAAACTCATCGCCCCAACGGCGAATATCGTAGTAGCTGACGATGTCATACAGCTCACGCAGTCGTGCCTGGGCCTCGACCTTCGGCATGTTGAGAGCCTGATAGCAGCTTTGCACCATGTCGACAGGATCGTGGGGATTGGTCAGCAGGGCGCCCTTGAGTTCGGCCGCGGCGCCGGCGAACTCCGACAGTACCAGCACGCCGCAACCGCCGAGCAAACCCTGGGCCGCGACGAACTCCTTGGCCACCAGATTGAGCCCGTCGCGCAGTGGGGTAATCCACATCACGTCGGCCATGGCGTACCAGGCGCTGACTTCTTCAAACGGCAGGCTACGAAAGAAGAACTGCAGCGGGGTCCAAGCAATACGCGCGAAGCGGCCGTTGATGCGCCCGGCCACTTGCTCGATCTGCCCTTGCAGCTCGTCATAGATGGTCATCTCTTTGGCCGCCGGCACGCAGACGCACACCAGGGTGACCTTGCGCAGCAGCTCGGGGTTTTCCGCCAGCAGCCGCTCGTAGGCCTGGAGTTTTTCCAGGGTGCCCTTGGTGTAGTCGAGGCGTTCGACCGAGAGAATCAGTTTGACCCCCTCCAGCTCGCCACGCAGGCGCTCCATCATCTGCTGGATTTTTGGCGA
>JAURXE010000500.1 GCA_030654635.1 Pseudomonas sp. | reverse complement strand
AGCTGTCAGTGCTTACTTCTGCAGGTGCTTCTTCGGCCAACGACAGATCGAAGTCTGCTGGCAAGTCAAGCGCATCTAGCTGCTCGTCTGCCGGCAAATTCAGGCTCGGTTCGGAAAAATCATTTGCCACAGCCGTCGGCTCATCATCCAAGCTCAACAGGAAATCTTCATCAGTAACAGCCGTTGCAGGCTGGCCATCGGTTTCCATTTCCAGACTGAAGTCGGCCAGATCAAACTCTTCTTCTGACTCGATAACCGGCGAATCCAACTCAAGATCAAAACTCAGCTCTTGATCCGCAGCAGGCTTAACCACCTCATCAGCCAAATCAAAATCACTATCCAGGCTCAGGTCGGCAAAGTCAGCGTTTGAGCCCTGCGCATTGCTTGCAGCTAAATCACTATCCAACTCAGCCTCAAGATCATCCAAGCTTAGATCGAACGCATCATCCATATCTTGCCCAGGAGCCACAGCAGCAGGCTCGTCCAGGTCCAGATCATCCAGACTAAAGGCATCCAATTCAGCATCCATATTGCTCGCGACAGCAGCAACACCAACAGCTACTGCGGCAGCAGCCATGCTTGGATACTTGGCTTTAATTTGATCGACGTCGGCAGTCACACCACCGATTTCACGCAGCTCGCTCTCTTGCCGAGCGAAACCATCACGATCACCCAGCTCAGCCTGTACCTCGAGCAACTTCAAGCGCAAATCGCTGCGCTGCGGCTCATCATTGATGGCGTTTTGCAACAGCTCAGCAGCCTGATTGAAGCGGCCGTAGGCAATGTAAATATCAGCCTCGCCCAGCGGATCTGCGGTTTGGGCCGTTACGCGCTCAGGCGCTGCATCAAGCTCAGCATCGGCATCGGCATCGACTGGACTGTCCAGCTCGTCGAAGCTGCTTTCCGGCAGATCCAGATCAGTATCAAGTGGCTCCACATCGTCTGCATGCAGACCTTCGAGCAACTCGGCTTCTTTCTGGGCATTACGCTTGGACAGCATCATCAAACCGATCAGCAAGGCCAGCAAACCACCACCACCGGCAATCGCCAGAAGCATTGGATTGGCCAGCAAGTCATTGATGAAGCTTTCCGCCTCTGGTTCTGCAACCGGCGCCACTGCTGGCGCAACGGCAACTGGCTTAACCGGCTCGGCAGACTTAACAGAGGGAACGACTACAGGTTTGGCGGTTTCAACTGGGGCAGGCACTACAGCTGTAGCGGGTTTTACCGGTTCTTCGCTGTAGTTGAAGTCTGTTGCTGGCGGAGTGCCAACCGCAGGTTTGGCAGGCTCTACTGCCGGCACAGGAGCTGGAGCAGGTACTGGCGCAGCAACTGGCTCTTTTACCGCAGATGCTGCAACCGCAGGTTCTTTAGTTGCTGGAGCGGGAGCTACAACCACAGCCGCTGGCTGCGCTGCTGTTTTGCCTTTAGCGGCTAGATCGGCCTGAAGCTTGGCCAACTGATCGTCTTTGAGTTGAATCAAACGTTGCAACTTATCCAGCTGGCTTTGTAGATCAGTCATCCGGCCTTTCAGCTCACCATTTTCACGACGAGTTGAATCTAGGCTTTCTTTGGTTACTTGCAACTGATCATTGAGCGCCTTGCTGTCGCCATTAGCGCCTTTGTCGCTACCTGCGCCGGCCTTACCGGTCTCAGCTGCGACTAATTGCAAACTGTCTTTAGCTTCAGTTTTCGCAGGCGCGGCACCGGCAACATTACGCTTAGTTGCATCCAGCTGGCGGTTCTCGCTGCTGGCAATGCTGCGCCCTTCGCGCCATGCGGCAGTTTGTTCATTAACCTGGGCAATCGCCTCGCTTGGCGAACGACTATTGATCTGTTGTTGATCCGGTAGACGCAGCACTTGACCGCTTTTCAGGCGATTTATATTGCCGCCAATAAATGCATCTGGATTGAGATCTTGAATAGCCAACATGGTCTGATGGGCACTGCCGCCAGGCACACGACGGGCAATTTCCCACAACGTGTCGCTGGAGGTGGTTTTGTAATCTTTGCCGCTGAGTTTGTTGGATGTCGCCGCAACCGGCGCTGCGGCTGGGCGGCTAGCCGCTGCAACAGGTGCTGGCGCGGTAACCGGGCGCACGGCTGGAGCTACAGGGCGCGGCATCGGCGCAGCCACTGGCATTCTCGGCGCTGCTGCGGCAGTCGTTTGTGGGGAGTACAGCGGTGGATCGAGCAATACTGTGTATTCGCGCAGCAGTCGGCCACTTGGCCAGAGCACTTCAACTAAAAAGTTTAGGTAGGGTTCACGTATGGGCTTGTTCGAGGTGACGCGGATAAAGCTTTTACCATTGGCCTTGATCACAGGCGTGAACTTGAGGTCATTAAGCAGAAACTGCCGATCAACTCCGGCCCGAGTAAAGTCCTCAGGTGAGGCCAAACTTGGAATCAGCTCGCCAGTGGCGAGGTCGCGCACTTCCAGCAATTCAATCTCTGCCACCAACGGCTGATCAAGCGAAGACTTCAGGGACACTTCCCCGAGCCCCAACGCTTGTGCCATACCAGAGCTCAGCGCCGAAGCAGCTGCAATTGCCAGTACTAGTTTGCGAACCTGAACCATAGCGTGATCCTTTGTTTTATCTTTTTTTTCTCGACGTACGCGAGGGTCTCAAGTCACTGACCGCATGCGCCTTGCGGCGAATTCCCGTCAGCGTTCAGCCAAGCCAGTATTGCTAAGTTAGAATGATTCTTCAAATCTAACGCTAAGTATCTTTTACAGATGGTGTTTTATCAACAACTCGGCTATTTGCACAGCGTTCAGTGAAGCACCTTTTCGCACATTATCAGACGCAATCGACAAATTCAGTTCAGTCAAATCATCCAACCCGCTGCGCAGCCGGCCGACATAGATCTCATCTTGACCAACCGCATCGCCAACTGCCGTTGGATAATCACCCGATGCCACAAACTCGACACTTGCGGCCAATTCCAAAGCAGCAGCAATAGCCGACAGATCAACCGCAGCGCCGGTTTGCACCGACAGACTTAAACTATCGCCAAAAAACACCGGTGCTAACACACAGGTTGCCGCCACCGACAACGCCGGCATAGCCAATACCTGTTTGAGTTCGCGCGCCAGTCGCAACTCAAGCAGCCCATGACCGGCCGCATCGACAGCACCCGCTTGCGGCAACAGGTTAAAGGCGATTTGCCGATCAAAAAAACGCGGCTCCAGTGGCCGTACATTCAGCAGCTCTGCGGTTTGCCGTGCCAACTCGGCTACACCTTCTCGCCCCTGGCTGGACACCGCCAAGCAGGCTGTCACCGTCACTCGCTGTAATTCAAGCAACCCACGTAAAGGCGCCAGTACCGTTGCCAAGGCAACCACAGACGGGCTTGGACTGGTCAATTGATAGGGCGCGGAGAGACTTTTAAGCAGCTCGGCATTCGCCTCCGGCACCAGCCGCGGCGCCTGTTCGAGCGGCAAAGCGCCGCTGAGGTCGATCAAGCTGCACCCTGCCTTGTGGGCTAGCGGGGCAAATCGCGTAGTAACCTTTTCGCTGGCGGCAAAAAACACCAGTTGCACCTGTGCAAAATCGAAACCCTCGACTTCACGCACGCGCAGATTTTTACCTTTGAATGGCAACGAATGCCCAGCCGACTCAGCACTGGCCAGCAGGTGCAAAGTGCCCACCGGAAAGTCGCGTTCTTCCAACAACTGCACCAAGGTTTCACCGAGCGTGCCAGTGGCGCCGACTACGGCGATATTAAAAGATTGGCTCACAGCATGACCTCAGGCGAAACGGGGAGCGGCACTGTAACCGCCACCCCGCACCCAGGCAATTTTAAACCAGCGCCCGCACCAACCTCGCGACCGCCAGCCACAACGCTTAACGCTCCAGCAGAATCCGCAGCATGCGCCGCAACGGCTCGGCCGCGCCCCACAGTAGCTGATCGCCCACGGTGAAGGCGCCCAGGTACTGCGAACCCATGTTCATCTTGCGCAAACGCCCCACAGGTACGCTGAGGGTGCCGGTGACTGCGGTCGGTGACAGCTCACGAATACTCGCCTCGCGCTGATTGGGCACCAGCTTGACCCAGGGGTTGTGCTGACTGATCAGGCTTTCGATATCCGCCAGCGGCACATCCTTGTTCAGCTTGATGGTCAGTGCCTGGCTGTGACAGCGCATAGCACCGATGCGCACGCAAAAACCGTCGATTGGAATCGGGCTTTTGTTGCGCCCGAGAATCTTATTGGTCTCCGCCTGACCTTTCCACTCTTCACGGCTCTGGCCGTTAGGCAGCTCCTTGTCGATCCAGGGGATCGGGCTGCCGGCCAACGGCACGCCGAAGTTATCGGTCGGGTAAGCATCGCTGCGCATCGCCTCGGCCACTTTACGGTCGCTATCCAGAATAGCGCTGGCCGGATTGGCCAAGTCATCGGCCACCGCCGCATGGGTGGCGCCCATTTGCTTGATCAGCTCACGCATATTCTGCGCACCGGCGCCGCTGGCCGCCTGATAGGTCATGGCACTCATCCACTCGACCAAGCCGGCCTCATACAGGCCGCCCAGGGCCATCAGCATCAAGCTGACGGTGCAGTTACCACCGATATAGTCTTTAGCGCCAGCATCCAGCGACTGGTCAATCACCTTGCGGTTGACCGGATCCAGCACTATCACCGACTCGTCGGCCATCCGCAGGGTTGAGGCGGCATCGATCCAGTAGCCTTTCCAGCCGGCTTCGCGCAGCTTGGGGAAAACTTCGCTGGTGTAGTCGCCGCCTTGGCAGGTGAGAATCACGTCGAGGCTTTTCAGCTCCTCAATGCTGTAAGCGTCTTTCAGTGGCGCCACTTCTTTGCCCACTGCCGGGCCCTGACCACCCACATTGGAGGTGGTGAAGAACACCGGCTCGATCAAGTCGAAATCCCGCTCTTCTAACATTCGCTGCATCAGCACCGAACCCACCATGCCCCGCCAACCGATCAGACCTACGCGCTTCATAGCACTACCTTCAATAAAGAGTCAGCGCGCAGCCATGGCCGCGCGGCAAAAAATCACAAATTACGCAGGGCCGCGACTACCGCATCGCCCATGGCCGCAGTACCGACCTTGGTCATGCCCGGCGAATAAATATCGCCAGTACGCAGGCCTTGATCCAGCACCAGACTCACCGCTTGCTCGATGGCCGCCGCCGCCTCACTCAGGTTGAAGCTATAACGCAGCAACATCGATACCGAGAGAATGGTCGCCAGCGGGTTAGCAATCCCCTGCCCTGCAATATCCGGCGCAGAACCGTGGCAAGGCTCATACATGCCCTTGTTATTGGCATCCAGGGAGGCCGACGGCAGCATGCCGATAGAGCCAGTGAGCATCGACGCTTCATCAGACAAGATATCGCCGAACAAGTTGTCGGTGACCATCACATCGAACTGCTTAGGCGCACGTACCAACTGCATGGCGGCGTTGTCGACATACATGTGGCTGAGTTCGACGTCCGGATAATCCTTGGCCACCTCCATCACCACGGTGCGCCACAATTGGCTGGAGGCCAGCACGTTGGCCTTGTCCACCGAGCAAAGCTTTTTGCCACGGACCCGCGCCATGTCGAAACCGACCCGGGCGATCCGGCTGATTTCGCTCTCGCTGTACGGCAGGGTGTCGTAGGCCATGCGCTGGCCATCTTCCAGCACCAGGGTTTCGCGCGGCTGACCGAAGTAGATGCCACCGGTCAGCTCACGCACGATCAGAATATCCAGCCCCGACACCACTTCAGGCTTGAGCGACGAAGCTTCGGCCAGTTGCGGATAGAGAATCGCTGGTCGCAGGTTGGCGAACAGACCCAGTTGCGAACGGATTTTCAGCAGGCCACGCTCTGGGCGCAGGGCTGGCTCGATTTTGTCCCACTGCGGGCCACCGACCGCACCGAGCAGAATCGCATCGGCGGCGCGGGCACGCTCCAGGGTCTCATCGGCCAGTGGCACGCCATATTTCTCGTAGGCGGCGCCGCCCAGCTCGTCGAACGACAGCTCAAAACCCAGGCTGTATTTGTCGTTAACCAGCTCCAGCACCTTGACCGCTTCGGCCATGATTTCCGGGCCGATACCGTCGCCGGGAAGAATCAGAATCTGCTTGCTCATTACGTCTCTCTCAATCAATTCGTTAAAAGCGCCGCTCTCAATCTGCTGCGCGATAAGGCCGCCCTACAGCGCGCCAAACAACCAAGGCTGGCTCTGCCGATGCTTGGCTTCGAAAGCCGCAATGGCCTCGCCTTCCTGCAGGGTCAGGCCGATATCGTCCAGGCCATTGAGCAGGCAGTGCTTGCGAAAGGCATCGAC
>JAURXE010000493.1 GCA_030654635.1 Pseudomonas sp. | reverse complement strand
GGTGGCGCCCATCAGAGTGTCGGGGCGGGTGGTGTAGACCTTCAGCTGGCCGTCGATGCCGACGCTGGCGAGGTCGTAGTCGAACACCACGTCGGCGCCGAAGCTCTTGCCGATCCAGTTGCGCTGCATGGTCTTGACCTGCTCCGGCCAGCCATCCAGCTCATCCAAACCGCTCAGCAGTTCATCGGCATAAGCGGTGATCTTGAAGTAGTACATCGGGATTTCGCGCTTCTCGACCAGCGCGCCGGAGCGCCAGCCGCGACCGTCGATCACCTGCTCGTTGGCCAGCACAGTCTGGTCCACCGGGTCCCAGTTGACGCTGCCGTTCTTGCGGTAAATCACGCCTTTTTCGAACAGGCGGGTGAACAGCCATTGTTCCCAACGGTAGTAGTCCGGCTTGCAGGTGGTCACTTCGCGCGTCCAGTCCACCGCCAGGCCCAGGCTTTGCAGCTGGGTCTTCATGTAGGCGATGTTTTCGTAGGTCCACTTGGCCGGCGCCACGTTGTTCTTCATCGCGGCGTTTTCTGCCGGCATGCCGAAGGCGTCCCAGCCCATCGGCTGCAGCACGTTCTTGCCCTGCATGCGTTGATAGCGGGCGATCACGTCACCAATGGTGGAGTTGCGCACATGGCCCATGTGCAGCTTGCCGCTGGGGTAGGGGAACATCGACAGGCAATAGAAGGTCTCCTTGCCTGGCTGTTCGGTCACTACAAAGGATTTCTGCGCGTCCCACAGGGACTGGGCGGCGGCTTCGATTTCACGGGGCTGATAGAGTTCGTGCATGGCTACTTGGCTTGGCTGCTTTTGCTTGAAATAGGGGCTTTTAGCTAGCGCGCTAGCATACAGGACCCCCCTTGGCTGAGGGAAACGCTGATTGAAACGCGGCTGTTTGGCCAGCTCGCCGTTGGTCGCAGCAAGCTCTTGACCGTGACTCGAGCGCTAAGCTTGGATGTAAGGGTCGGTAGACTTTACGCCGGCTGAGAGGTGTTCCGATGGTCGAATTACGCCGCACCGAGGTGCCAGAAGGGCTTTATGGCCGATTGCTGCAGCGGCTGGCGTTGGCGCTGGATGAGGCCGATAGCATCAGTCGTAAGCCGGTCGAAACTGGTCATGAGTTGGAGTTAAGCGGTTTGAGTCCCGCCGAGTTGCAGTTGGTGCGGGCCTATCTGGATCAGGACTTGAGTTGGCTGCAGGGCTGGCACGCCGCCGCGCAAGAGTTGGCGCTGCTTGAACAACAAAGTGCGCAGGCGGCCAGGCTTGGGCGCAGCAGTATTAAGCCTCCGCACAAAGCGCCGGTGCGGCTCAACCCATTACTTAAGCGGCGCCAGCAACTCTGTTGCGCGCTCTGTGGTACTGCCGCCAACTGGTTGCATGGGTCGGGCGTGCAAGCTTGTGGCTCCTGCGGTTCGCAATTGTTTCGCGCGGGCAGCCCGCCGCTGTAACTGACGGATTTTTCGGGTCGCGCGCTGGGCGCGCAACCCTGTCGGTACTCGGCCTGTTAAAGCGTCTTGGCCATCCGACTGGCCAGCAAGGCCCAGCCAAACAGCAAGAAACAAACAATCGCCAGTGGCCATGAGCGCCAGCGCAGGTAAGGCGTGAGGTCTTGCATTGGCACCACCTCGCCGTAGAGCACGCCTTGCTCGAACTGCGGTAGTTGCGCGCTGATCTGGCCGAACGGGTCAATCAACACGGTCATGCCATTATTGGTGGCGCGGATCATCCAGCGCCCGGCTTCGAGGGCGCGCATTTGCGCCATTTGCAAGTGCTGCAGGGGGCCGATGGAGCTGCCGAACCAGGCGTCGTTGCTCACCGTCAGGAGGATATTGCTCTGTGCGGCCAGCGCAGCGGCAAAGTCGGGATAGACCACTTCATAGCAAATATAGGCGGCGATGCTGTAGCCCTTGGCTTGCAGTAGTGGCTGGGTGGCCGGGCCGCGGGCGAAGTCCGACATCGGCAAGTTGAAAAAGGTAATCAGCCCGCGCAGCTGGTCTTGTAGTGGCACGTACTCGCCAAAGGGCACCAGCTTTTGCTTGAGGTAGGTGCCTTGGCCTTGGCCGATTACGGTGATGCCGTTGTAGTAGCGCTTCTCGCCCAGCTCATTCAGCTGGCGGATCGGCACGCCGGTAATCAGTGCGCTTTGCCGGCTGTTGGCGAAGGTGGCCATGCCGGCCAGGTAGTCCTCGGCATATTCTTTCAGCACCGGTACCGCAGTTTCTGGCCAGACGATCAGGTCGGTCTGCTTGGCGCTGCGGCTCATGTCGCGGTACAGATCGAGTTGCGCGCGCAGTTGCGCCGGGTCCCATTTCAGGCTTTGCGCCACGTTGCCTTGCAGCATGGCCACGCTCAAGGGGGCGCCGGCCGGGCGGGTCCATGCGTGACCATTTAGGGCGAAACTGGCCAGCCAGGGTGCGCTCAGCAGTAGTAAGCCGGCGACGAGAAAGGCCGGGCGACTGCGCAGGCGCGGCAAGTTGATCAGCAGTGCGGCGCTCAGGGCCAGCACAAAGGAGATCAGCCACATGCCGCCGACCGGCGCCAGACCGCTGAGCGGGCCGTCGAGCTGGCTGTAGCCTGCATACAGCCAAGGGAAACCGGTCAGGAACCAGCCGCGAAACGCCTCTTGCGCCAACCACAGCGCGGCGAAGGCCAGGGCGTCGGCCAGGGGCGCCTCGTTGCGGCGTAGCCAGCGCGCCCACAGCCAGGCCGGCAAACCAAAGAAGAACGCCAGAGTGGTGCAAAAGGCCAGCATCAAACCGCCGGCCAGGGCTGGCGAAGCGCCGCCGTGGTCGTGGATGCTGACGTAAATCCAGCCGATGCCAGCCAGGTACAAACCCAGACCGTAGCACCAGCCACGCCAGAGTGCGGCCTTCGGCGCCAGCTCACGCAAACCCAGATAGAACAGCGCCAACGACAGCAGTGACAGCGGCCAGAAATCGAAAGGGGCCAATGCCAGTGGGGTGAGTGCGCCCGCCAGCAGAGCAAGCAAATTGCCCGGCCAGCCGGGGCGAGTGATCCAGTTCATGGGGCGTTCCTTGTCGGCGATGATTTGGGCGCGGGCACTCGCCAGCTAGAGGGTTGTTGGGGTGGGGCATGGCTGTTGTATGGCGCATCGTGGGGCATCAGCCGTTCCTTACGGCTTGCTGCATTTCCCACATCCATGTGGGTCATAAGCCCCTCCTGCGGGGAGGTTTGCGTTGAATCAGCGCGATTCGGGTGTCAGGCGCAGCAAGTGGATGCGTCGGCTGTCGGCACTGAGCACGCGAAAGCGATAGTTGCCCAGTTCGGTCACTTCGTTGCGCTTGGGCAGATGACCAAAAGAACTCATCACCAGGCCGCCGATGGTGTCGAACTCGTCGTCCGAAAAGCTGCTGTCGAAGAATTCGTTGAAGCGCTCGACCGGGGTCAGGGCCTTGATCAGGAAGTCGCCGCTGGGCAGTGGCTTGATATAGCTGTCTTCCTCGATGTCGTGCTCGTCTTCGATTTCGCCGACGATCTGTTCCAGTACGTCTTCGATGGTCACCAGACCGGCCACGCCGCCGTACTCATCGATGACCACGGCCATATGGTTGTGGTTGGCGCGGAACTCGCGCAGCAGCACGTTGAGGCGCTTGGACTCGGGCACGAAGGTGGCCGGGCGCAGCAAGTTTTTGATGTCCATCTCGGCTTGCGGGTCTTGCAGCACCAGCGGCAACAGGTCTTTGGCCAGCAGGATGCCGATCACGTCATCGAGGTTCTCGCCGATCACCGGGTAGCGTGAGTGGGCCGAATCGAGAATTGCCGGGAGGAACTCGCGCGGGCTCTGGCAGGCTTTGATGCTGACCATCTGCGAGCGCGGCACCATGATGTCGCGCACTTGCAGGTCGGCGACCTGGATGGCGCCTTCAACTATGGCCAACGCCTCGCTGTCGAGTAACTTGTTTTGATGTGCTTCGCGCAGCAGCTGTAGCAGCTCCTGGCGATTTTTCGGTTCGTGGGTAAAAGCCTGGGTGATTTTGCCCAGCCAGGTCTTTTGCCCACTGCTTGATCGGTCTTCGCTCATGCGTGTGTACTCACGGCTCCTTGTTGATGATTGTTGATTCTAGTGATTTTGGTCGACTCAGTGGTCATCGGCATAAGGGTCGGGGTAGCCCAGTTCGGCCAGCAGCTTACGCTCTAAATCTTCCATTTCGATGGCTTCATCGTCGTCGATATGGTCGTAACCAAGCAAATGCAGACCGCCGTGGATGACTAGGTGTGCCCAGTGCGCTGCAAGATCCTTGCCTTGCTCGGCGGCTTCACGCTCAACCACCGGCACGCAGATCACCAGATCGCCGAGCAGCGGAATGTCCAGCAAACCGTCGGGAATGTCGGCCGGAAAGGACAATACATTGGTGGCGTAGTCTTTGCCGCGCCAAGTGTGATTCAGCTCGCGGCCTTCGGGCTCGTCCACCAGGCGGATGGTCAGCTCGGAGTCTGCGCTGCGCGGGCTGAGGCCTTTGGCGCACCACAGTTGCAGTTGCTCAAGGCTAGGCGCGGCGCCCTCGCTGGCAATTTGCAGGTCCAGTTCAATCATGTTTGTGGGCCTTGTTGCCGTGCTGCTGGGGCTGGTCTTGATGGCTCAGCTCATAGCGCTCGTAGGCTTCGACTATCCGTTGCACCAACGGATGGCGTACCACGTCCTTGGATTGAAAATGGGTGAAAGCGATGCCGGGCA